>JAHEXM010000075.1 GCA_023252115.1 Micrococcales bacterium
CAAACCATCTGCTGGTCACCGGAATCGTCAACAAAAACACCTGGGCAAAAGTAGGAAAATGGTTCCCAGCACCGTCAAAGACGTCTCCCACTTCGGCAACTTCTTTTTCGACTTCACGTGCCAAGCGCGTTCTACGCATCGCAGCTTCGCTGGCTGGAATTAAGTACGTCGCAAATGGCTACACCCCCAAGCAAGGATTCAACTGCAGCAGTTACACCCAATACGTGTATGCCCAGATCGGCGTTAATCTCGGTGGTGCCTATACCGTGTGGCAGTACAACCGAAGTCGTCACGTCACACGTGCCCAAGCGCGTCCGGGTGATCTGATTTTCTTCTACAACTACAAGAACAACTTCATTGGTCACGTCGGCATTTACGCAGGCGGCAACATGTTCTGGGCCGCACCACACACCGGTGCCGTCGTGCGCAAGCAAGCTATTTACACGCCGAAAGTATTGTTTGGCCGCGTGCTGTAGTTCCGTCGCCCTAAAGTTCATGCATGACGATTCCTACGAATCCGGCAGCGCTGTCTTCCTTAGCTCCAGGGTGCCTAGATGGACGCAGTGCGCTTGTTACCGGTGGAGGTAGCGGAATCGGTCGTGCGACTGCGGTGCTCTTGGCGAAGTTGGGTGCACGCGTTGCGGTGACCGGTCGACGGGCCGAAGAACTTCAAGTCACCGCTGATGTGGCTGCCGAACAAGGTGCATCGCTGCCAGTTCTGACTGTGCCGTGCGACATACGCGAACCAGAAAACGTTGACGCGATGCTCGATGTGGTTCTGCAATCGCACGGCTTCATTGATGTATTGGTGAACAATGCGGGCGGCCAGTTTATGGCGCCTGGCGAAGACATCAGCTACAACGGCTTCCGCGCCGTCACGAGGCTGAATCTAGACGCGACTTGGTACGTCACGACGCAGGTCGCTTCGCGATCGATGATCCCGGGCAAGTACGGCAAGGTTGTTTCAATCACGATGACTCCGCGCCGCGGTATACCCGGAATGTCGCACTCATCAGCAGCGCGCGCTGGAGTCGAAAGTTTCACTCGAACGCTGAGTGCCGAGTGGGGAAAATATGGCATCCGCCTTGCTGCTATTGCCCCTGGGATTGTGCATACCGCGGCCTGGGAGCGTTACGGCTTAGATCCCGATGCGATAGCAAAGGCGATGCCGGTGGGGCGGCTGCAGGCGGCCGATGATGTCGCTGCCGTTGCGGCATTTCTGATCTCGCCTGGTGGCGACTACATCACCGGTTCCACGATCGTTGCCGACGGTGGATTTGAGAATGTCTATCCGCTCACTTCGCTGTAAGTGACCCCTACGTCGTAGGCTCGGGGAATGACGATGACGGCTGAAGCGACCAGTGACCCTTACGCCGAATACGAGGCCAAAGTCGCAACTCTGCAGGCCCAATATGCCGCCATTCCCGAAGGTCAGCCCGTGCGTTTGTCCAAGAAGACCTCGAACCTGTTCCGGCCGCGCCAAAAAGCGACGGCACCCGGTTTGGATGTGAAGTCGTTCGACGGTGTTATCGCAATTGATGCAGATGCGCGCACCGCCGATGTCATGGGGATGACGACCTACGAACACCTCGTCGATGCCACTCTCAAATACGACCTGATGCCACTTGTTGTTCCGCAACTCAAAACAATCACTCTCGGTGGCGCAGTAACCGGTTTGGGAATTGAGTCCTCGTCATTCCGAGAGGGTTTGCCGCACGAGTCGGTTCTCGAGATGGATGTCCTGACCGGCGATGGCCGAATCCTGACAGTGACGAATTCGCCCGACGATCCCAACTACGACTTGTATGTTTCGTTTCCCAACTCGTATGGGTCGCTTGGCTACGCGTTGCGACTCAAGATTCAGCTGGCACCAGTGAGGCGTTTCGTTGCATTGCGCCACGTGCGCTTCGATACTGCGCAAGATATGGCTGACGCGATCGCAACAATTGCAACGACGAATGAATACGAAGGGGAACACGTCGACTTTCTTGACGGCACCGTGTTCAGCAGCGATGAGCAGTATTTGACACTGGGCGCATTTGCCGATGCCGACGCGATCTCTTCGCCAGGTCCGAGTGACTACACCGGCATGAACATTTACTACAAATCGATCAAAGAGAAGACAACTGACTTGCTTCTCACGCGTGACTACATCTGGCGCTGGGATACGGATTGGTTTTGGTGTTCACGTGCGTTCGGCGCCCAAAACTCCGCTATTCGGCGCTGGTGGCCGAAAGACAAGTTGCGCTCCGATGTCTACTGGAAAATTATTGCTTTCGAACATCGCACGGGTTTGTTTGCCAAGATCGCCGACGTCACCGGTAAACCACCAAAAGAAGAAATTGTGCAAGACGTCGAAGTACCGGTTGATCGTCTCGCGGAGTTTCTTGAGTTCTTTCATCGCGAGATCGGAATTGAGCCGGTCTGGGTCTGCCCGCTGCGTTCACGCGACGGTAAGACTCAGTGGCCGCTCTACGCGATGGATACCTCTGTTACTTATGTAAACGTTGGGTTTTGGTCAACAGTTGCGCTACCTAAAGGCAGCGATCCAGACGCGGGGATCCTCAATAAGCTCATTGAAGATGAGGTCACTCGGCTCAATGGTCATAAGTCCCTGTACTCAAGCGCGTACTACGACAAAGATGAATTCGATCGCCTATATGGCGGTGAGCACTACATCCAAATCAAGAAACGTTACGACTCCGATGGACGACTGCTAGGGCTATACGACAAGGTTGTCCTTCGCAGGTAAAGCAGGCGTTACGTATGACACGCGAAACACGGATCGGGAGGATGCGTCGTGAAGCTCTCTGAGGTCTTCACCGCGATTGCGGGACCGGATGCACCGGTTGAGTTCGTTGCCTACGACGGAAGCAAAGCCGGTACTCCAGGGTCCGAAGTTCGACTCGAAGTGCGGTCGGAACGGGCAATCGAATTGATCATGTCCCACCCGGGCCAGGTCGGACTTGCGCGCGCCTATGTCGCCGGTGAGGTCGAAATCAACGGTGACATCGTGCGCATGTGCGAGTTGCTATCTGATTTCGATCCGTCATCAATCTCGTGGGCTGACCGCGCTCGAATAGCAAAAGAGTTTGCGCCGTACCTACTGAAGCGACAGAAGCCACCGCCGGAAGAAAAGCAGCTCAAGGGCCGCCGTCATTCCAAAGGCCGTGACGCCGAAGCGATTGCACACCACTACGACGTGTCGAACGAGTTCTATCGAATGGTCCTTGGCCCTTCGATGGCATACACGTGCGCAGTATTTCCGAACGAGAATTCCACCTTGGAAGAGGCGCAAGAAGAAAAGTTCGACTTGGTCTGCCGGAAGTTGGATCTCAAAACAGGCGACCGTTTGCTCGACGTCGGATGCGGCTGGGGTGGCATGGTGATGCACGCCGTGAAGAATTACGGCGTCACTGCAATCGGTGTCACGCTGTCGAAGTCACAAGCCGATTGGGGACAACAAGCCATCATCGATGCCGGACTATCTGATCGCGCCGAGATTCGTTTTCTTGATTACCGCGATGTCCCCGAGGGTGACTTCGATGCCATCTCATCAATTGGTTTGACAGAACACATCGGAAAGTCCAACTACCCGGCTTATTTCAGTTTCTTGAAATCCAAGGTGAAGCCCGAAGGCCGACTCTTGAACCACTCGATCACGAGATTTAACGACAAACAAAAGGTGTATTACCGCAACAGCTTTATTAATCGCTACATTTTTCCGGACGGTGAACTGACCGGTCCGGCCCGAATCTTGAAAGACATGACGGGCGAAGACTGGGAAGTTCATCACCACGAAAACATCCGGATTCACTACGCGATGACGCTCAAGTGCTGGCGCGACAACCTCGAAGCAAATTGGGATGCGGCCGTTGCCGAAGTTGGCGAACGCAAGGCCCGCGTGTGGCGCTTGTACATGGCGGTTGCTGAATATGGATTCCGTCGAAATGTCATCCAGCTTCACCAGTTCCTTGCCACGAACACCGACCACGAAGGCAACTCGGGAATGCCGCTGCGCCCGGATTTCAGCAAGAAGTAGGCACGTCGTTGCGCACCGACTAGGGAGAGTTTGGCCCTGCCGGTTGGGGTGCCGGCGGGTCCAGCGTGCTCAGGGCTTGCGGTAACCAGTCTTTGAGGCACTGAGCCCACACATAGAACTCGTGCGCACCTGGTACCTCGCTAAATGTTGTGTTCATCCCGAGGGCTGCTGCATTTGCGTCGAACTGTTTCTGGTCGGCGATCAGCAGTGGGTCATCGCTTGAACCAACCTCTAACCAAGTGTCGACGCTGCGGGATTCGGGTTCATGCTGGATCAGGAAATTGGTGTTATACGAGTCAACGGTTTGTTGAAGCCCAGGTCCTGGTCCAAAGAGTGCTTCCATTCCGCCGTCATAGGTGGGAAGTGTCGTGCCCGAAAAATTCCCCGACTGACCAAATAGGTCTGGGTGCCGTATCGCCAACATTTGTGCGCAGTACCCACCCATTGATAGGCCGGCCGTCGCGTTGGCCCCTGCCCCGGTGAGAGTTCGTGATGACTTGGCAATCCAAGTGGGGACGTCCTGTGCCAGATATGTTTCCCAATTCCCGGGCAAGCCATTGACGCACTCGGTGTCAGTGCCATAACTCGGCGCGACATTGACGCTGACGAAGACGACTGGCTTTCCGGCTTTCGCGGCCGCAAGACCCGTCTGCAACGCCTGGCCTCCGGTGAACCAATCGAGTTCAGTGCCAGGTACTCCTGGGTATAAGTAGACGACTGGAAATTTGTAGTTTGCTGGAGCGGTGAAATATTGCGGGGGCAGAAAGATCGCCGCGTTCTGAGCTCGAACCTGGCTCACCGGACTGGGGATTCTTGCTGACACCACCACGCCCGCCGGATAGCGGCCGCTGTGCGATGTCAGTAGTTGCTCGCCGCCGGTTGGAAAGTTGTAGGAGTCGAAGAGGTCCCCGGCCGTTGCGTAGTAGCCGAAGTGCCAATTGACGCCGCCACCAACAGCAATCAGGAAGGCGACGATCGCCAACGGCAATGGCCACAGGTACCAACGGCGCTGCTTTCGTTTGCGACGCCAACACCAATATGCGACGGCGGCGCAAGCAAGCAAGGCAAGCACCGTCGGCCAGATGTTGTTAATTGCCAGATTGTTCAGGCTGTCGAGAATTCGTTCCCACAGCGTCGAATTGGGAGGTAGCGGAGCACCCGGAATAGGCAGCGCGTTGCCGTGCGGTTGTGGTCCTGGATGCGGCACCCGAAGTGCAGCCAGAAATACCCACAGATTCACGGGCTCATCATGTACCGAGGGATGCCTTCACGCCAGCAAGTGGCCCCGAGAGGATTCGAACCTCCGACACACGGTTTAGGAAACCGTTGCTCTATCCCCTGAGCTACGAGGCCGTAGCTTGTTTCAGCCGAGATTACGGGGTTCAGGCAAATCTTACTGAAATAGGATCGACTCATGACCGATCTGGACTTCGGGAGTCCTACGGGGAAATTTCTCAGATGGGCCGCACCGGCTCGACTCGGCAGACCTGCTTAGGAACGCAACGGCGCTTCACAGTCGATTGTCTGGCTAGCGCCCCTCACCCAAAGGGACACCGTGGTTTGGCCGAAATGGTTCACCGATTCGCGTCGCCAGCACTTCTTGACGTAAGTGGCCACTGGAGTTCCCACATCTGGGATGGGGTTCCAGTTCAACCCGCCCGATGTGCTCACCAACCATGCGCGATCGAAGTCATGCAGTTGTGCGATCGCTTGCGCACTCGTAAGCGTTGGCGGCCACAAGCTGTTTGAGGTGATCGCCGTTGTGCCAGGAATGGTGGTCACGTTTACCGCCTTCGACGGCGTGACATGGTCGAGGTACCACTCAGGGCCCAGTTCCGTCCATGTTGGCGCGAAGACAATCGCATCACCTGGCTTCGCCTGGTTCGCGATTTTAGCTGCCACACCTTGGTCATCGCCCCATCCGCGCTTGAGGCCAACAATCGCCGAAAGACCTGACGCCAACAATGCCAACACCAGAACAACTGCAGCCGCAGCAATTCCGACGGCTCGCAGTGTTGTCGTCGAGCGGTCAGCCAGAAGGCCGCGGGCGGCGCTGCCGGCCGCTATCGCCAGAATCAACACCACCGCCGGAGCCGACATGATGGCGTAGCGATCAAGAAACATCGGTTTCCACACCAGCGACGCGAAAAGCAGAATCACCGAAGGTGCAATCGCCCACAGCAACAAGACAGCCGCATCCGTCGGCGAGATCGGGATGATCGCTGTGTTGCCGAACAGCTTGCGCCGAGGCCGCCGTGAGACCAGGACGATCAGTGCGGCAATGGTTGGTACGAACAGCACAACTCCGGCCGGAGTCAGCAATTTGTACCCAACTATTGCCACGCTCAGAAATGTTGGCTGCTCTATCCAACTCTGTAGCGAATCTTCATCAAGTAGTGCAATGACAAACGCCAGCGCGACGACAAGGGGCGGAAGAACGAGGACAAGTTTGGACACAGATGGGCGGCGCAGCTTTGCATCGCCGCCGGTCGCTAACCACAGCCACTGCGGCAGAACGGTCAGGATGGCGAGGAAATGGGTAAGCACAGCCAGCGCGGCGACGAGGCTCCACAACCATCGAAGCGAAACCGGTCGAGTAACCGCGATCAAAGCGGCCCCAGTAGTGAGCGCGATTGCTATTGCGTATGGCCGAGCTTCGATCGAGTAATGCACCAGGAGTGGACTGAGTGCTGCCAACAGAGCGGCCAGCAGTCCGATCCAATCACCGCACAGTTTGCGCGCAATCAACCCGACAAACACCACGGTGACCGCTGTCGCGATCAACGACGGCGACCGGAGCGCTACCACTGAGGTGCCGACGATTGATACCCACGCGTGCATGGCTGTGTAGTAGCCGGCCATCGCAGCATCGACATTGCCAAGCATGGCGAACAATTGAGCAAAAGATCTGTCGGTGGCGGTTGCTGTTGCTGCTTCATCGAGCCACATGCTTGAGGTAATTGAGCGGACACCAAGGGCAATCGCCAGGAGCACGGGGATCGCGAGTAAACCAAAGAACCGACCACTTGGTAGCGGCCCTGCGGTTGTGTCGCTATCCCCGGTCTCTCTCAGCTTCTTACTCCCGTCATCGTGTTGAGTTTGCCACCGCAACTTGCATTCGGCATGGTGAGAGTTGCCATGGCGAAAAATGGAAAATCAACCAGTGCTCAGTCACACGACTGGCCAAATTCTCCCGTCCTGCCGCGCGATCCAGATGCCCACTACGGCAAGGGGCATAAGCGCGCGATCGTGATCAGCGGCGGTGGACTGGCAGGCCTGGCATTTGGTGCCGCCTACCTGCGGGGCCTTGAAGAAGCTGGCGTCGACCTGCGCGGGGCGGATCTCGTGGTGGGCACGTCGGCTGGATCAATATTGGGAACCGAGATTCAGTCCGGACACCTCAAGCGCTTCACCGCCCAAATCCAACTTGCAGCCAAGACACGCCTCTTCGAGCGGATTCGCCACGATGCCGATC
>JAHEXM010000076.1:0-3318 GCA_023252115.1 Micrococcales bacterium
AATTGAGACCCGGACAGACTATTTGCCTGGTACGTCCGGGCACGTTGGTTCTGGCCAACCCCCGTGGTGCTCAACCATGTCGTGAGCCTTCTGCGGGCCCCACGTTCCAGGCTTGTAACCGTGCACTGGTTGCGGTTTGTCCAGGATTGGCTGCACGATTCGCCACGTCTCGACTTCTGTCTGCTGATCAGGAAACAGCGACCCGTTGCCAGCCATAGCGTCGGACAGCAACGTTTCGTAAGGCAACGGCACGTATCCGAGGCTGGATTTGAAACTCACATCGAGGCGGACAGGTTCAACTGAATCATCTTCAGGAGCCTTGACTTGCATCGTCATCGAAACGCCTGAGTCGGCACCGATGCGCAAGATGATGTCTTCGTACAGTTTGCCCATTCGTTCTTTGCCAAGGAAAACGCCAGTTTGACCTTTGAGGCGCACGACAACTTCGGTGGCCGTAACCGGCATTTCCTTTCCCGCGCGAATGTAGACCGGGACTCCACCCCAACGGATGCTGTCAATCTGCAACTTCAAAGCGACAAACGTTTCTGTTGTTGAGTCTGCCGCTACGCCCTTCACATCGAGATAACCGTCGTATTGGCCTCGGACGACTGACTCTGGATCAACGCTCGGGATAGTTTCAAACAAGTCGATACGGGGCTGGGTCAAGGTGTCGACTGGCGCTTCCATTCCCACTAATGCGATGACCTGCATGAGGTGGTTTTGAACCACGTCACGCATAGTGCCAACGGCGTCGTAGAAGGAGCCGCGATCAGCAACTCCAAAATCCTCGGCCATGGTGATCAAAATGCACTCGACATCTTCGCCGTTCCAGACTTTCTGTAGCAACGTGTTGGCGAAGCGTGCGTAGATGATGTCCTGAACAGGTTGCTTACCCATGTAGTGGTCGATGCGGAAGATCTGTTCTTCACGCATGATCGCGTGCAGTTCGTTGTTGAGGGCTTCGGCCGATGACAGCGACGTTCCAAATGGCTTTTCAAACACCACGCGAGCGTTGCCCTCGAGCAGCTTCGCCGCGGCAAGTTGCTTGGCAACATCGACGAACAAGCCTGGGGGGATCTCCAAATAGAAGGTCGCTGACTTTGACCCTGCGAGTTTTTCGGCGAGCGTGGAATACAAAGTGGGGTCTTTGAAGTCTCCGTGCACATAGCTGAAGCGCGCGATCAAAGAGTCGAAGGTCTTCTTGTCAACGGATCCCTCAACGGTCTCGATCGAGGTATGCGCATAGTCACTGAGCTGATCCAGCGTCCAGTCGTCGAAAGCCACCCCGAGGATGGGAGTGGTCAGAATCCCGCGCTTCTCGAGGTTGTACAGCGACGGGAAAGTCATCTTCTTCGCCAGATCACCGGTGATACCAAAGATGACCAAATGATCTGCAGCTGGCAATGTCATCGAGCGTTTCCTTCCATCAGAGTCAGTCGTGACTCTAGCCAGGAACAACACGCCACACACTTTCGAAATCCCGCTCGGCTCAGGACTCGGCCGATAAAGAACTAACAATTTCGGGGATCACGGCATATACAAGCCGTTAACAATCGCGCAAACACGTTTAGGACGCGGTGTTCTCGAATAGTGGTTGACACCTGGAACGCCTCAAAGCGACTGTTGATAGGCAGCCCAAAGGCCAGTCTTCGGATGGGCGAAACACTTTTGCCAAAGTGGTTAGCGCTGCCGGTTTTTTGCAGCGACCCATTGTCTTCGAATGCGTACGCGACCGAAGAGATCATGCTGGTGCTCGGCCTCGGCGGTCTCGCGCTCCTTGGCCTTACGCCTTGGGTAGCAGCCGCAGTGGCGCTGTTACTGGTCATCGTGGTCTCGTCGTACCGGCAAACGATCAAGGCATATCCCAATGGTGGCGGCGCCTATTCAGTCAGTCGCGACACACTAGGAGTGAACGCCGCACTAATCGCAGCGGGCGCATTGTTGATCGACTATGTGCTGACAGTTGCGGTTTCGGTAGCGGCGGGTGTCGCGAACATCGTCTCGGCATTCCCGGAACTCAAAGGGTATTCAGTTGGCATATCGCTCGCGCTGATCCTTTTGCTCACTCTGATGAATCTCCGCGGTACCAAGGAATCTGGATCAATCTTTGCTTTGCCGACTTACGGCTTCATCGCCTCGATGGCTCTTGTCCTCGTTGTTGGCGCAGTTCGAACTCTGAGCGGCGACACGCCTGTTGCTGCCTCAGCTTCGATTGGAATCTCCCCTATTCATCAGCTTGCTGGTGCGGGAATCGTCATCTTGCTGCTGCGTTCGTTTGCTTCGGGCTGTACCGCGCTGACCGGTGTTGAGGCGATCAGCAATGGGATACCTAGTTTTCGCAAACCAAAACCTCAAAATGCGGCACGGACGTTGACGGCAATGGGAGCCGTCACCCTTGTCATCTTCATCGGCCTGACGGCCTTGGCGATGATCACCCATGTTCACGTTGCCGAAGAACCGTCTCAGCTTGTTGGGGCACCACCTGGTTATGAGCAAAAGACTGTGATTGCGCAGGTCGCGGCGGCGGTACTAGGCAATGGCTCGATCGGGTTCTACGTCGTCCAAGTTTTCACTGCCGCGATCTTGGTGATGGCGGCAAATACTGCTTTCAACGGTTTTCCGACGCTCGCTTCATTGCTCGGGCGAGACGGATTCCTACCCCGCCAGTTCGGCAGGCGCGGTGATCGCCTGGTATTTAGCAACGGCATCCTTGTGTTGGCAGGTGCCGCTGCAGCTTTGATTTGGTTCTTTGATGCCAATACGACCAAGCTGATTCAGCTCTACATCCTTGGCGTCTTTGTTTCCTTTACGTTGAGTCAATGGGGCATGGTTCGGAATTGGACGCGCCAGATCAAACACACGCAACGTGGCCGCGACCGTGGCCGGATGTATCGCGGTCGGCTCATCAGTGGCGTTGGCGCCATTTTCACCGCCCTGGTACTCGTCATTGTGTTGATGAGCAAGTTCAGCCACGGTGCATGGATTGTTGTCGTGACGCTTCCACTGGTGTTCATGTTGATGAAAGGAATTCAACGCCACTACCAATCAGTCGAGGGCGAATTGGTTCCCCCACCGGGGGGAGTCAGTCTGCCGAGTCGCGTTCACGCGGTAGTGCTCTTGTCCAAGCTCAACGCCCCGGCATTGCGGGCAGTCGCCTACGCGCGCGCCACCCGTCCGTCGTCACTGACAGCCGTCACTGTGCAGATTGAACAGGGAGACACAGCGGAGTTGCAGCAGGAATGGTCCGATCGCGGAATGGCCGTGCCTCTGACGATTCTGGATTCGCCCTATCGCGATATCACCAAGCCGCTGGTCGAC
>JAHEXM010000076.1:3367-7510 GCA_023252115.1 Micrococcales bacterium
TACGTCAACAATATTGAGCGGCAGAGTCCTCGAGACTTGGTCATTGTCTTCATACCCGAGTACGTGGTGCGCCATTGGTGGCAGCAGTTCTTGCACAACCAAAGCGCGCTGCGACTCAAGGCGCGATTGCTCTTCTCGCCCGGAGTTATGGTCACGAGTGTGCCGTGGCAACTAGGATCGAATGGACCGGTAACCAGAATCTCGACTGTTCATCACGACCAATCGAGCGAAGAGACCGAAAACATGAGCGCCGCAACCCACGACTAGTAGGCGAGTCCACATGGCGATGTCGGCAAGCGAGACGTCGGTTCCTGTGCTTCCACGTGTCCGAGTTGGAGTGTCGCCAGCCAGGCGTTGGTCAGCCCTTGCGATCGCCTGCATCGGACTGCCAGTTCTAACGAGCGTATTGCTCAACTTTCCTAGCCTGTCCTTGGCCAGTGTCTTACTCATCTACGTCTTCGCAGTGGTGGGGATCGCAACGTTAGGTGGCACGTTGGCTGCCGCTGTAGCGGCCGTGCTTTCCTTCCTGTTGGCGAACTGGTTTTTCACCATTCCGCTTCACACGTTCCGGGTGGCGAATCGCGACTCAATTATCGACCTCGTGGTGTTCCTTGTGGTGGCGGTAACAGTAAGCCTGGCGGTTGACCTTTCTGCGCGGCGAAGCATTGCCGCGCAGCGCAGTCAGATCGAAGCCAGCATTCTGTCGGCTGTCTCATCGCTGCCAGTCGCTCAAGCGACTGAAGATGTTCTGGCCACAGTGCAACAGTTGTTCCACATGGATGCTGTGGCGCTGATCGACCTTGCCGACAATCGGCGCGAAGTTGCCCGCGTCGGACCGGCAACGTCTGCCGAAATAGCGATTCAAACACCAGCCGGCGAGGATCTCGAACTAGTTGCGTTCGGTCAGCCCATCTTCGCAGAGGATCGTCAATTGCTGTCGTCATTGGCACACGCGGCAGGGCGCGCGGAGGTCACCAAGCGCCTGAGTGATGAAGCGGACCGAGCGGCATTGCTTACCCAGATCGACCTGACGAGAGCAGCGTTGCTAGCCGCTGTAGGTCATGACCTACGCACGCCGCTCACTCGAATAAAAGCAGCGGTGTCCGGGCTGCGCCAGCCTGATGTGGTCTTGAGTGATCAAGAGCGCACTGAACTCCTTGCGACCATTGAGGACGGCAGTGACACGCTGACTCATTTGATATCCAACCTCCTGGACATCAGCAGGCTCGAGGCTGGAGCGCTGAGTGTGGATCTGCAACCGGTGTCAGTTGACGAGGTTGTCGCGTCTTGCCTGATAGCGGGCGGTTTCGACGACGTGCTCAATCAGGTGCCTGACAGCATTGATCTGGTCATTGCTGACCCAGGCCTCCTGGAACGAGTGATTGCCAACCTCGTGGACAACGCGCACAGGTACAGCCCGCAGGGTGTTCCGCCCCGAATAACCGCTTCGAGTTTGAGCCCCGAGAATGTGCGTATCTGTGTGGTCGACGAAGGTCCCGGAATCCCAAATGATCAATTGGACGAAGTCTTTACTGCGTTCACCCAAATCGGGGATCGAATACCGCATGAAGGAGTCGGACTTGGCCTGGCAATCGCCCGCGGTTTTGTCTTGGCAATGGGTGGCACCCTTGAAGCCAGTGCTACACCTGGCGGAGGGCTGACGATGACAATCACGCTTTCGTGCGTGAAAGGTGCGCGCCGGTGACACTCATTCACATTGTCGATGACGACAAAGGACTTCTGCATGCACTTGCAATCAACTTGCGCGCCCGGGAATACGAAGTCCACCTATCACCGGATGGCAAGACGGCTCTGACATCGATAGCACGTGACAATCCAGACCTGGTAATTGTTGATTTGGGATTGCCGGACATGGATGGGCTTGAACTTGTTCGTGGCCTACGGGCCTGGCTAACAGTGCCGATCATTGTGCTGTCGGCACGCGAGTCACAAGCCGACAAAGTCGGTGCGCTCGATGCCGGAGCTGACGACTATGTAACCAAGCCATTCGGCATGGACGAGTTCGTTGCCAGGATCAGGGCCGCGCTCCGGCGTGCCAGTCCGGAAAAGACTCCGTCGGCGATGGTGACCAGTACGTTCACCGTCGACCTTGCCGCTCGTCGAGTCACCAAGGGTTCGAAGGAAGTTACTTTGACGCCGACGGAATGGCATTTCCTTGAGATTCTCGTTCGGCATAAAGGTCAGCTGGTCGGTCAGCAACAGTTGCTCAACGAAGTGTGGGGCGAGGGCTACAGCAATCAAACGAACTACTTGCGTGTGTACATCGCGCGCTTGCGTCGCAAGTTGGAAACAGACCCAACGCGTCCTCGGCATTTGATTACCGTGGCTGGCAGTGGCTACCGATTTGACCAGTAGGCGGCATTCAACAGTGTGACCCGCTATAGACGTCGAGCGAGCTGCGCCGAGGTGTCGGCTGCGCTGATCAGATACCCAAAGGATCGATCGGCAGTCTCGTCACCGGTTTGCGGGAAGGATTCGCGGTGTGGCACATCACCGCTGTCCACAGTGTTTGCTTCTGGAGTGCGCGGGTTCTGGTTGAGTGAGGCAAGCGCGGAATTCAGATCCGCCGAAAAGTGCGACGCGATCATTGAGGTGTCGATTCCAGGTTCGTGATTTTCCAATCTTTCACGCGCAAGCAATTCAAGCGCGAGCGTGCTTCGGGCGCAACGCTCAATCGTTTGGATCAACAGCAAACCCGCCCGCGGATCAAGGTCGGGGTGGTGAAACTCGATAACCGCAGCTTCAGCAGCGGGTTGTGCTTGTAATGCAGCATCCCGTGAGTTGCGGCGCAGGTCGTTTATGCCCTCTGCACTCGGTTGGCCTGGGGTGCTCAATGTTTGCAAAACAGCGAGAGTCCATTTGCGTTGGGTTGCAACGGCTTTGCTCAGCACCACTGACAGTGAATCGCCCTTCCAAGAAGGGAAGATCAGATAGACCGCGATGGCAATTGCGGTTCCAATCAGGGTGTTGATTAGGCGCAGCGCGATGGTCTGATCCGAAGGCGCAGTCGCCTCGACAAGAGTCAGCAGAACAATCGTTATAGCAAACGCACCCAACGCGTAGTTCAAGCTAATCCATCGCATGACGAGTGGTCCGAATATCAAAATCAGCGCGACCATTACCCACTCGTTGTCACCGGTAATGCTCAACAGAATCCCCACCACCAGGACGCCCACGATCGTTCCAATTGCTCGTTGAAGGCCACGGTTGACTGTTCCGGCAAAGTCCGGACGCAATACGACGATGACAGTGATCGAAAGCCAATACCCATGCGGGATGTCAAACACCAGCGTTAACGTCTGCGCAATCAGGATCGCGATAGTCAACCGAAAGCCATGACGGGCCATCTCGCTGTGTCGATTGAAGAGTGTGGCCAATGCCGCGAGGCGATCCTCAAAAGTGATTGCTTTGTCAGCCTGGTTGGCGACGGAAAAGTGCGGTGCAAATTTGTCCTGGTCTGACTTCGGCACGGGTTGCGTTGGCGCGGCGAGAATCGCCCCAAGTTTTGCTACTTCAGTGACAACGTGCTGCCAGTCGGCATTTCCCGCACTGGTCAGTGGTGCCAATGGCGGTAGGTCGCGATGCTTGTGCGAAAGATGTTGCGCGCAAGCCTGGAGTGCGGTCACTAGTTCAGCTCGCTGTTCATCAGTTGCTGAGCCGGCGTTCAACCAATGTGCTTCGCACAATCGAAGCCACATCACCTGCTGCAATATTCGTGCATACGGGACGTGGGTTTTGGCTGAAAACCGAGCACCAATCAGAGTGTCTTCAGCCGCGGCTTCGGCTGACGCCAATGTGAAGTTCAATTGAGTATCGACGGCTTTGGTATGGGCAACCGAGATGAGTTCCTCGATCAAGACGCGCAACGCGCGACGAACAGTCGCATCGCGCTCATACCGCCATGCGACGAGAGATGACACCACTTGCAGAACGCACCCCAAGAAAACCCACAGCGTTGTCACCAACGACATGTGCAGTGTGCTGACGTCAGGACTGAAGAGGACGCCAGTGATCAGCGCCATCATGCTGGATTGCAGGGCAACGATTCCCGACCCGGCTAACGTTCCACAGACATATGCCAGCACACCCAGCAAAAGAAGCGTCCACCAAGTTCCAGCGATT
>JAHEXM010000077.1:0-4037 GCA_023252115.1 Micrococcales bacterium
CCCACCCAACTTCAACCGCCACAAATGCTTCCTGGGTTGCCCAGCCAATGCCAGCATCAGTGTCGCTTCCTGCATTGTCGGCAGAGGTTGGCCCGCAGGCGGGTCATGGGTGCATGTCAGCCGCAGCCACGTTGGTTGACGGTCGCGGCAAAGGCACCGGGCTGGTGGGAAACGGGGATTCCGGGCCGGTAGACATCAAGCTGATGCAGGCCCCGTTGAAGGGATCATTCGCCGCTGGTGGTCCAACGTATCTGGCGTATCCCATGACTTGCGTTATGGCTGGCGCAACGTCGCAGGCAGGAGCGGCTGTTGACCTGGTGATTGTTGATGAGGCCGGACAGCCAGTTCCAATTCAGGTTGCTAGTGGGAGTTCAACCACGATTGAGGACATGTTGGCTACTGCGCCTTCAGCAAAGTTTAATTGCGTCGACTGCACTCCATCGGACTACCGCTTCGGCTCAGAAGGCGTCGGACTTTTCATGACAGCGACACTGGGGCCGAGTGAGTCTCAGACTTACGCACACAGCAAGGTCGTCATGTCGCAGGCGCCTAGCGCTTCAGCGGTCACTTATACGCCGTCAGCAACAATTGGGTCGTAAGTCAGGTGGGACGAGCAAAATCCCCACCGGCCCATACCGGGTGGGGATTTAACTTCTGAATGATTTATGCCCGCTGTGGCGTCGGACTAAACAAAGTCGCTGCTGGCATTCGGGTGAACCAGGTAGCCTGATGGGGCGGACGAGTCGGTTGGACGATCGCGGTGGACTCTGGTCCATCGAGGAAAGTCCGGACTCCGCAGGGCAAGGTGGTGGGTAATACCCACCCGGGGTGACCCGCGGGAAAGTGCCACAGAAAACAGACCGCCAGGGCGCAAGTCCTGGTAAGGGTGAAACGGCGGTGTAAGAGACCACCAGCACTTCAGGTGACTGAGGTGGCTTGGCAAACCCCACTTGGAGCAAGGTCAAGAGGGCCGCAAGGCCTGCGCGAACGAGTTGCCCGCTCAATGTTCGCGGGTAGACCGCATGAGATTGCTGGCAACAGCAATCCCAGATGGATGATCGTCTCAGCTACTTCGGTAGCCAGACAGGATCCGGCTTACAGACCGACTCGTCCGCACGACCCCCTTTCACCTGCAGAAATGCATTTACGATCTTGAACTAGTCCGCACAGAGTCCGCAACTCGTCCGAGAACGTCATCAATTGCTGCCCTGGTCGTGTCTTCTGACTCGGGAAACATGTGGCTATAGGTATCCAGAGTCTCAACAGCAGATGCATGACCCATCCGCGCCTGAACGGTCTTAATCGACTCGCCATGCAAGATCAAAAGGCTTGCATAGTAGTGGCAGAGGTCGTGGAAGACTGTCCCCTTTGGCAACTTGCTGATTGTGATCGTCGGGCGCCAGACCCTGCCCGAGAACACCTGGCGACGCATCGGCTGACCATCGTCTCCAGGGAACAGCAAACCACCCAACCCGAGGCCATGAGTTGCAATGTGGGCCGACAGGGCATCGACGACCACTTGAGGCATCGGAATCGTCCGGACGCTTGCTGCAGTCTTCGGGGGAGCAAGGAATGGCTCGCGCCTAGCAACGGTCACCAGTTGCTGGTCAACGGTGACTGTGCGTCGAAGGAAATCCACCCGATCCACCGTGAGGCCGAGGCATTCGCCGTTGCGCATTCCAGTGCCAGCACCAAGCGTCATCATGGCTTGCCAGCGCGCTGGCGCTGACTCAATGATTAGGTTGACCGACTCAGTCGAAAGCGGTACGACCTTCGCAATATCAGCCCGCGGGAGCTTGGTGGATTCACACGGGTTGGCAATCAGCCGCCGGTCTTTCACGGCGGAACGGAAAATACCCGAAACGATGCCATGGGCAACACCTACCGTTGAAGCGGCAAGTGTGCCGGACAGGCCTTTGACCCAAGCCTGAACGTCGCTCGGCAGGATCGAAGCAATCGGGCGGTCGCCGAAGTATGGATACGCGTGGCGGCGAAGCATTGTCTCGGTGTGGGCCTGCGTTGTCGGGCGATGCACCTGAATGGCACGCCATTTTTCGGCGTATTCATGAAAAGTGACTCGGCCAGCCGTGGGAAGTGCAATAGGACTAATAGCCGTGGGTTTCGCTGCTGTCGGCAAAGCAATCATGGGCAACAAACACGCGAACACTCCATAGGTATCGAGACGCCGGTCAGTACCAAAATGCGGAGAATCCAGCCAGCGCTATCCGTCGGCCACAACGGGACGTTTTGGGCGCGGTGCCCATTGCTCGTTTTGGCTATACCAAATGACCCCAATCTCTTTTACGGCTGCGGGCTAGCTGATAGCTCTACGTCGTAAAACGGACCCGGCCACTCACAATCGGTCGAACATGATGTTGAACACAATCGGGTTGGTTGATCACCGTCGCGGGCAACACTTGTCGTAAGAGTGATTGCAACTTGTGGAAGGGTCGGCCATGGCAGCGAAAGTAGACGCTGGTGAGGTAGATCGCGTCGTCGATGGTCAATGGCATTGGGACGGTAGTTGCTGGATGCATTGGGACGGGCAAAGTTGGGTAGCCGTACCAGCGGTCGAAATCGGCGATCAATTGCAGGCAAAGAAGGCGTTCCGATTTCTTCGGTGGGCGACCATCGCGTCGGGAGGGGCCGCGCTTATCTCGTTTTGTTTGTCGGTAATTCAGATAGCGGCAGCTGGTGAGATGACATCAAATGCGTACTCGGACGTCGGAGTGCCTGCAATGGTGTTTGCCCTACTCTTCGGCGTCATGTTCGTGCCCTTAGCCATCGCCACTGTTGTAGCGGCAACGGCTATTTGGCGTGCTGAATTACGTCAGCCGCGCGCCACTGCAATAGGAACCGTGCCGCCAATTCAACGATCAGATCGACCTGAGTTTGGGTTAGGGCCGTTGGCGGCAAACAAAGACAACGGGCTCGCAGAATTCCTTGTATGGCTAGTTCTCCTACCGATTGCAACTGTTGCCGTTCTTGCAGTCGTTGCGATCGGTGACACGAGCGGCGGCTTGACGGTTGTGGTCGAGGTGACTGCGGGCCTGGCGGCAATAGTGTCGCTGGCTTTCCTGGTCCACATGATGATCACCATAAAGAAGCTGAAAGGGGCGACACCCTTCGATGTGGCGAATACGCAAAAAGGTGGAATGTCGCTGGTCGCGGGTCTATTTGCATTCTTTGCACTAGCAGCACGCACGGCAGTATTTGTTATGCACGAACAGGGTGGCACCAACGCGCGTATTGCTTCGCTCACTTTTTTCGCTGCACTATTCATCGGAATGCTGGCGGTGGCGCAATACCGCAAACTGAAACAACTCCGCCGCGTTCATGCGGCGTACCATGACCCTAGTACCAAGGTGGCTGCATGGGGTTACGTCAAGTTCGTGCCGCGAGCATCAATCGGTCGCGCGTGGGATAAAGGGCGCAGTCAAGGCGCCTCGGGAGTCATTTGCATATACGAGGACAGTTTCGCCTTTCGGCCAAGTGGCTGGAGTCGCCGCAGGTGGAAGATGTCAGATCAACGACTCCCGTTCTCCCAGGTTGCAGGCATTCATCTGAGAACTGTCAGCGGAGCACGGGGCACTACTCGCGACAGAGTAGAGATCAACTTATCTAACGGCGATGTTGTGCAGGTGACTGCTTCCACACAGTTCGACACTTCTGGCGCGATGCGTGCAATCAAGCCGAGCCAAACAACTGCCGTTTAGGCTACCCAAGAACGGTGATTCTTAATCGAGTTCACGATCAACGGGGCCCATCCAAGAGTTATACCGGCTTGAACCGAGCTGTTGCGTTTCGTCGGAAGTTGTCGTTGAAGTCTTGATTCGGTTGTTTGCCACGGTGTAGCCGGAACGGATCCAGTCCCTGTGCTGCCGTGCGTCAGCATTCAACCCCGAGTGTCGGGCAACGCATAGAAGTATTGGAGCAGGGACGAGTGATGAGCGGCGCAGCACCGACCGCGTTGCTGATCTTGGTTGGTCCGCAGATAGTCCGCAACTCATCAAGCGCCGACCACCGCTCTCCAACAC
>JAHEXM010000077.1:4047-7440 GCA_023252115.1 Micrococcales bacterium
GGTCCGGCTTACAGACCGACTCGTCCGTACTTTTCGCTATTGCGACAAGGTGTGAGCTACACCATTGATGTCCGGAAATGACCGAATTGCCCAAGATCACGTACGCAACCATGGAATGAGTCACCCCGGGCGGGATCTCTTGAAGAACATTCAGGAGACCTTCGCAAATGAACATTCGTCGATTCGTTACACCAGTGATCGCGTCCGTCGTTGTCGTCGCCAGCGCGCTGCTCGCGGGCGTCGCCGGTTTCTTGTGGCCGTCGCCAATCGCTTCAGCTGGTCAAGCAGTACCGACTGTTGCAACGGCTTCGCCAACACCAGAAGCGCTAAACCCCGAGTTAGTGCGTGCGCAAACCGTTGCCGCCTACGGTGTGTTTCCGTTGCCGGTATCAGTGGACGCGATCAACCGTTACCACCTAACCAAGAAAGACCTGCGAGGAATCAAAGCTGCCAAAGAACTTGCGGCAACTCCGCACGTTCGCAGCATTCGTGAATGCGAAAGCAGCAATGACTACCGCTCACAGGATCGTCAGTATTACGGCGCGTACCAATTCCTCACCGACACTTGGCTGAGTAATGGCGGTGGCCGCTTTGCCGATCGCGCAGACCACGCGCCCGCCTGGGCTCAGGACTACATCATGTACCGGACGTACGAAGCTGATGGCTGGGGCCAGTGGGCGTGCGCATAGCGGTCGCGAGGATCTAGCGAGGACCGTTGGGCCACATGATTCGACGCCCACTGATGTCGTCAAGTGAAAGTCGCACCCAGTGGTGTTTGCCGCCCCACGGCTGAATCGGTATCTGATTGAGTTTCCAGACCACGTCGGGATCGGTGATGAACTCGGCGCTGCCGCGCACGACGACACTCCAGCCAACCCACGTTGTCGTATTGCGCTCGTCGACCTCGAGAGTCAACTTGCCTTCACGTCGTACGAAGTCGGCTATCTCTCCGTCGTGGGTACGGAACAGAACAAAATCGCCATCAACAACAAATCCAACGGGATAGATCGACACTCGGCCTTCGGTGCTGATAACGGCGACACGACCAACATGAAATGCCGCGCCAGCCTCGGCAATTAGGCGAATACATTCGGCAGGCTCAAGCTCATTTTGATGTTGATCAATTTGGTCTGCCATGTTGATCTCGGCTAGGCAGACTTACGGGCGGGCCCGCGTTGTTGGCTCACCGATTTGCCGGACGTGATGACCGGCTTGGCGTTGACCTCTTCGAGGTGCTCGTTCAGCTTGGTGAACGTGCGGCCAATGATTTCAAGCTCACGTTCCGAGATCCGGTCAAAGAAGTGTTCACGGATACCCTCGATGGTGCCTGGCGTGGCCTTTTCCCAGAGTGCGTGGCCCGCAGGTGTTAGGACGGCGAAGGAACCTCGGCGGTCTTCATCACAGTCCTCGCGACGGACCAACCCAGCCGCTTCCATTCGGTCGATTTGGTGCGACAAACGGCTACGTGATGACTGGGTGCTTTCGGCAAGTTCGCTCATGCGCATGCGCTTTCCGTCTGACATAGCCAAGCGGGCCACAATTTCGTAGTCCGAAATCGTGATTCCAGCATTAGCCCGCGTTTCGCGACCCATTTGGTTAGCCAGTAAGCGTGAGCACGCGATGAGTGCTGCCAGAGCTTCTTGTTCCGGAGCGCTCACACCGGAAGGTCCACCGGTTGGAAGCAGAGTCGACATTGTCGAATAGTAAACCAAGCCTACGTTTTCGCAGGTGTGGCCCTGTAATTAGTCGATCTAGGAAGGATTACGCGGTTGGGGTGTCGTCCAAATCCCAAATACGGATTCCGCCCAGGATTCCTGCCGTATTCGGCACGATGGTGACGTTGGGGCCGAGGTTGAGGTTCTCTAGCCGCTTCCCGTTTCCGCCACCGATATAGATGTGGTCAAAGAACAGGAACTGGTTGTATGCCCCGATCGCTTCCAGGACACGCTTTTCCCACGTCTTGTTTCCTTGGGACTTGCGAGCTGAGTTCCCGAGGTAGTCCTCGAAGGTGGCCTTGCGGAAGGGTGCGTGACCGAGTTCCATGTGGGGCAGCAGTTTGCCGTTACTGAACAACGCAGTTCCGGCGCCGGTGCCCAGGGTGAGGACAAATTCGAAACCCTCACCTTTGACTGCAGCGCAGCCCTGAACGTCGGCGTCATTTGCCACCTTGACCGGCACCTTGAAAGCCTTAGCCAGGGCGCTAGCCAGGTCATAGCCAGCCCACTGCGTGGCAAGACCTGGATCCTCTGGACCGCCGTATACCTGGCGTGACAGCGCGGGGATGTTGAATACCCGACCGTTGCGAACCAAACCAGGGAAGCCGACCGAGACCCGGTGGTATTCCGGAAGCTGGGCTGCAATGTCCTTGAGGTTCTTGATCAGGACCTCGGGGGGACACGGGTATGGCGTGGCAATTTTGACGCGATCGGCGATCATCACGCCGTTTGAGTCCAACACCGATCCCTTGAGACCAGTTCCGCCAACGTCGATGGCCAGCGTCTTCACATCGTTGGGCCAGACCAGTGTTGTGCCGGTGTCCGGACTTGCCGCCGCTTTCTTCGCCCTCGCTACCATGCCAGATACCTCCATGTGCCCAATTGGTCTTTTGGAGCATAGGCCGCAACGGCAGGGTGATGCCCGATCCCGCGTTATGGCTAGCCAGCAAGTGTGAGGATTTCGGCACCTGAGTCAGTCACGACCAATGTGTGCTCGAACTGGGCTGTGCGTCGGTGGTCCTGGGTGACGACGGTCCAGCCGTCTTTCCAAATGTCGTAGTCGATGGTGCCCAGCGTCAGCATGGGCTCGATGGTGAAGGTCATTCCGGTTTCGAGGATGGTGTCGATCCGGGGGTCGTCGTAGTGCGGCACTATCAGCCCTGAATGAAATGCCGTCCCGATTCCGTGACCGGTGAAATCTCGAACGACGCCGTATCCAAAGCGTTTTGCGTATGACTCGATGACCCGACCGATGACATTGAGTTCACGGCCTGGGGCGACCGCCTTGATCGAGCGCATCGTTGCTTCGTGTGTCCGCTCCACCAGCAACCGGGACTCCTCATCGACATTTCCCGCCAGGAAAGTCGCGTTGGTATCTCCGTGGACCCCACCGATGAAGGCAGTGATGTCGATGTTCACGATGTCGCCGTCGCTGACGACCGTGGAATCAGGGATGCCGTGGCAAATAACTTCGTTCAGCGAGGTGCACAAAGACTTGGGGAATCCGCGGTAACCCAACGTCGACGGGTAAGCATGATGATCGAGAAGAAATTCGTGACCAATGCGGTCAAGTTCGTCAGTGGTGACTCCCGGAACGACAGCACGGCCGACTTCGCCCAAGGCATTCGCGGCGATGCGGCCAGCGATGCGCATCCGCTCGATGGTGTCCTGGTCTTTG
>JAHEXM010000078.1 GCA_023252115.1 Micrococcales bacterium
ATGGCCTCAGCAGCTAACCCGAGCGACGCGTGCGCCAACACGAGCTCGATCATGACATCGGCATTTGGTGACGTGCTTATGCCACCGATGGGAACATGACTCGGACTTGGTATGTCATTCGTATGACCCGACCACAGTTGATTGGCGGCATCCTCGAGGCGATTGGAGGTCTTGATCGCAGAGGAACGCAACTCGGCTGCGCCGGGAATCGCTGGCGCAACCGGGGTCGCTCTAAGCAAGGTGTCGCTGATTATGTCGATATGAACTGTCATTCGCATGGCGGTGACCCACGCCGAGATCGGCCACGGGCGACCACGCGCCGTCATCCGCATCTGACCTAGGACATCTATCCCTCGCAGAAAGGTGCCACCCGCAACCAGGGCTGTTGATTTGAGGTTTGGTGGTGGAGCCTGGCCTCCCAAGTGCACGTCCGCGGCTAGGCGCAATGCGTGTCCAGCTTGTGAAGTGAGGTCGCCAGCAACAATCAACAGGCGCTTGCGAGTTCCACGGACAGACAGCACCGCTGCAACCAAGAAGGCGAATGCGCAACCGATGGTCACGTCCACCACCCGCGAGACCGCGACGTTTTCGGTTGTCGGGGTGACGAACGAGAACATGGCAAGTGTCACGACGGTGTAGGCCCCCTGGCCAACGATGAATCCGATCCGCCCATCCGGAACAAGCGTGGCAACTGCCACCGCTGCAATCAATCCAACCCACAGCACAGTTTCACTGCCGGGAGCGATGTACAGAATCGCGGTGACCACTGCGAATCCCACCACCGTGCCGGCGACAGAGTCGATGAATTGCTGCGCCGTCCCGCGTGCGGTGCCGTAGAGAGCGGTCAATGCACCCAGCAATACCCACAACGGCTCTGCAACAAACGGAGACCGCGCTACGACTGTCAAGACACCAAACAGAATTGCGGCGGCCAGCGCCTGGTAAAGCAGCACGCCGTCGGGACGTAACCGGGCTCGAAGCTGAAGCCACAGATCAGCGGCGGCGGTGGGGTGATTTATCAGATCTTGGGTGCCGGGCGGATCCGGCATATTCATGGTGCGCGCCGCCCCTACTGCAATTTGACACGTTGTTCGGGTCATTGATTCGTACCGGTAGCTTCGGTCGAGATCGTGTTGCACAGTGTCGGGTTCATCGCCTCTCGCTAAAGCGATGCGCGCTGCTTCGTCTGCCCATTCACGGTGTGCGGCAGTCGCGGTTCGCAGTCCAGGAATTGACTTCACGGGTTTGCTGGCCACCAGTGTCCCGGCGATTTCGCGCAGGACGATGGCAATCTCGTTTCGCAGCCCCGGACCGGAATACCCCGGCAGGGATGGGGATTGCCTTGCATCGTGGGCTTGCACTACGTCAGCAAGGCGTCCGATGCCGTTAAGCATCTGTGTTGAAGCGGCGGATGCATTCCCAGGCGCGCTTGGCCGTAACGGGTCAGACAAGTAGTCGTGAACCAAACGGCGCACAGCCGCGGCAATGTCATCGACCGATGCTTTGGTGCTGCCGTCGATGAAGTTCGCCAGCATGTCGCAAATCTGGGCACACGGCCTTTGATAGAGGTGATCGCCTTGTGATGGCAGGATGAACATTGCGGCCAAAATCGATGCGCCGCATCCGAGTAAGTAGCCATACAAGACATCAGAAACCGCCGTTGCGCTTCCCAACGGTCCAGCGACACCAAGAATCAGAATCATCGTCAATACAGTTCCGGCCAGCCCGACGAATCCGCCAAATCCTTTAGCGATCGCCAAGAGTGCCGCCAAGGCGGCAGTCACGATCACTGCCACAACGGTGCTGGGTGACGCGTATTCACCAATCATCACAATGGGTAAACCGAGAAGACTGGTGACGCCATAGGCGACGAGGCGTTGGCGTGCAGTACCAGTGAAGTCAGCAAGAATCAGCAAACCGATCATTGGCCGTACTGCAAACGTCACCATTGCTGGTTCGTGAAAGACGTTGGTGCAAATGAAGGCTGTCAACGGAATCGCGATGATCGCGCGTATTGCTCTGCGATAGCGCAGGTCGATGCGCAGTGATCGCAACCGCCTCAGCACGACTCTTTATAGATCAAATTGCAGCTGCATTGCTTGTTAGCTGGGACTGGGACTGGCACTCGCAGTTTGAGTGACTTTGAATGTCTGGCGAATCGTGTTGCAACCCGGTTGCATCTGCGCTTGCTGACCCGCTTGTGCTTGGCAGTTCAAGAAGTATTCGTTGTTTCCGTCAAAGAACAACCACAGGGTGCTCTGCAGGTCCGCTCCAGATGGCGACTTCACAGCGACTTCTGCAGTGAAGCCAGGGAAGCCCGCAGTTTGCTCAGTCTTGACTGGAGAAGTCACAGTGCCGCTCGACTGCTTCGCCAAATTGCCGATCGTTTCAACGATCTGCGGCTCAAGCTCAGCGAGGTTTTGCTCTGTGACGGTAACACCCACCTGATACGAACTGATGATCGCAAGGTTGGTGGTGGTTTGACCAACCGCTTGCTGCCACTTCTGGTTTCCGGTCTGCGAACCGGTCTTGAGATCAGTGATCTCGTTCCAGCTGTCGGGATATTCGTACGAAACCCCGTCTTTGTTCATGGTCTTGTTCTTGGGTGCATCCGACGTGGTGCTCGAACTGCAGCCAGCCACTGACAACGCAGCCGCTGCTACTACCGCCACCGCGGCGACCTTGACGTTGACCATGCGGTACCTCCGTGAGTTAGGAATCTGGTCAGACCGTATCGGCCCGTCGGCTGCTAGTCATGCGTAGGCCATCGTCCGTGTCATCGGCTATCTGGTCGGGCTACCACGGTCGAACCGACAACGGTATCTGGCTTTCAACCATCTGGGCGATCAAGGAAATGTGATCTTGCGACGATCCCACGATGAAGGTCGTATTTGAGTTGGTTGGCATCACCGGAGGATGGCATGGCGTTTGGCTTGGCAAAGACGATCACTTCTCGGACGCTGGTCGTCGGCTCGGCGGTCGCCATCGCCGCCGCGACGTCTTTGGTCGTAGCACCAGCAGCGCAGGCCGCCGCTCACACGATCACCGTCACCGTGCAATCGGGCGGCTCGCCCGTCGCGGGAGCCCTGGTTTCCGCGGACTTGGCTAACGCCTCACCCTCGTCAGTTGCCCAAATTTCAAACGGCAGTGGCGTGGCAACGCTGAACGTTCCAAGCGACGGTATCTGGGCTGTCACGGCATCAAAGGCAGGCTTCCAAGTCGCGTCGCAGGACGTTACAGCCGAGTCCGACCCCCCGCCGACATTGGCTTTGACTGCATCAAGCGCGAACTTTAGCAACGTGCCGGTTTTTGGAGCTCAAGGCTCACAAGTCGCTGCGGGCGCGGCTGGCGGCGAGTTCTACGCAACCACTTCGGTGATTCCCCAGGTCTTCCGCACGATCGACTACGGCGGAACCTGGACTCCAGCCACTGTTGGCTTTGACGATTCTTCGAAGGGTCTGCCTTCCACCAACACGGCGAGCAATCTGACGACCAGCGGCGTCGCTGGCGAGGTTGCGGTCAGTGTTGGGGGCAATGTCTACTTTAGTAAGGACTATGGAAACACCTGGACTGTTATGTTGTTGGCCGCTGGCAACCAACCGCAGTTGAACGGGAACAACAGCCTGTGGTGGGGCCACCAGGGCACCACCAGCACCATGCTCGCCAAGAGTGGAAGCCACACCTACGTGGCTGACATGTCCTCCGCCACGCCAACGTTTTCGGTGAAAGATTTCAGCACGCTCAGCACCGACATCATCCAAGTTGCCAACGGTGGTGACGAGCCATGGGTCGCCGTCGGAAGCGGCACGACTGTCACGATCTCACCGCTAACAGCGACCGGCGCTGTGCCTGATGCACAAGCCAAGACCATCAACGCTGGCGCAACGGTGGACTGTGTGGCAATCGGTGGTAGGCCGGGCGCCGCAGGGGAGCCGCCGGCCGCCGCATTTTGGTCCACTTCGGGTGCCGGTCAAACGAGCAATCTTTCATTCGAGGCAGCTGGTCTCTACGGTCCTCCGACAACTGCTGCTGAGTCAAGCACTGCTTCGTGCAACGGCGGCACGACTGCCGGATTCAATGACAACGGGCATGCACGTTCCGAAATTGTCAACGCATCAGACACCACCGAGCTTCGTCTTCACGCCGGTGGCTTCTATGCACGGTATGTACCAACAACGCTGACGATTGAGGGAGACGGTGCATCGCCGGCTCCACCGAATGATGCCAACGGTGATGGTCCTGCAGGTGTTTACTCGGCTGGGTACTCGTTTACTCCATCAAACCCCGGCCCCGGTGACAACGTGTTCATGCATACCCAGGGTGACCGAGGATTTGCCAAATCAACGGCCTTCAAGACTGCGACTGGAACTGGCCAGGATCACTCAACCACTTTTGAGCCTTACCAAATCGGCGTCAGCAATGCCAGCCTTCTCTACCAAACCAACGTTTACAACAATGCAACCGCCGGAATAGCTCGAAACAGTGGAGGCGGCTCGGTGAGCGGTATTGCCTCGGCCACCACCAAAGACATCTCCGCGTATGCAGGCGATGACGTCAGTCGAGCATCCGTGATGTTGTCGATGAGTGGGGGCGGACAGGGCCTTGTAACCACCGACGGTGGCGCATCCTTCAAAGCAGCCGTCAACAAGGGCGGCAACACCACCGCCTACTGGGACGATGGCGCGAGCGGTACGTGGCTCGTCTACGGCCACCCGGACGGCAGTGGCATCCAATACACGTTGATCAAAGACTGGACCGACACCGACACCCCGCGCACGAACGGTAGCCAGGATCACACGATTCACGACGGTGTGGTCACGGCTATGCAGGGCACAGGCGAAGCGCCGACGGGACTCGCGGCAATTCCCAAGACTTCGAAGGTACTCGGTACAACAGCTGGATCTTCGGACGGCGGAGTATTCCGGGCAACGCTGAGCGGTACGAAGAACTCCGAAGCCGCTGGTGGCATCGTGTCGAGTTCATTTAGTGCCAAGGCAAACTCGGTCGCATACTGCCCGGGAGGCGGGACCGATAACGCCCTCGACGACACGGCTTTTGTTGGCTTGGGCAACGATGATGGATCAGGTGCCGCACTCCAGCGGATAAGTAGCGCGAGCACCACATCCGATCTTTCCGGAACATCCGTCACTGGAATTCCAACCGGCAAAGGCGCAATCGTCGATGTCGATGTCAACTGCGACACGGGCGTGATTGCCGTAGCTGGCAAGGACGGGCTATTCGTTTCACAAGATGCCGGTGTGACGTGGATGGACGTCAGCATCACGACCGGTAATGGGACCTTCCGAGCAATCGCTGTTCAGAAGAAAGATGCGGCCAGTGCCGCAACCACCAAGATTGTGGCGGCCCGTGGAAACGATGGCTACACGTATCAGTCGAGCGACGGCGGAGCGAACTGGGTCATTGTTAACAACCCACTGGCCCCCTCAGGTGGTGGCCGAAGCTTTAGCAGTGAAGGAATCAACGCCCTGGCGTTCCCAGGAAATGCTGCGGCAGCCGCATCGTCCGCTGGAGCTCGATCGGCACGGTCGGTCAGCCGCCACTCTGTTGGAGCCGAGACCTTCAGTGACACCTCATCACTAGCTGGTAGCGGCGCCGGAACAGCGTCGCTGAGCTCAGGTGCAACCGGTTCGTCCGCTGGTCACGCAACAGGCGGCGGAACTGGTGGTGGTGGCACGGGGACAGGCGGCGGTGGCAGCGGGCCCGGCACTGGCACTGGCGGCGGCGGCAATGCTTCACTGACGACGCAGACCGTCAGTGGCACCGTGAAACTCACCCTCAAGAAGGGCAAGGCAGTCACCCTCCCGAAGAAGACGGTCCAAGGCCAGACACTGACCTGGAAGTCGTCAAAGGCAGCGATCTGCAAAATCGCCAAGGGCAAAGTCACCGGCAAGAAGAAAGGCAAATGCACACTCACTGCCCAAGCTGGTGGCACATCGACCCTGGCGGCACTAACCAAGGCCTACGCAGTCAAGGTCAAGTAGCCAAAATTACGTCGCATACACGCGGGTGTAACTGAAAGCTGCACGCGTTGCGGTTGGTCGTGACGACCACGTAACGGTAAGGCGAAGATGCCGGCCGTTGGTGACGACAAAGACACCTTGGGAGTTGCGGATCAGACGAACCAGTCCTGGGCGCCTTCCGGTTAACGTGGTCGTGATGCGGCGGCCAGCGCCGGTTCTGCAATTGGCTTTGGTGAGCTTCTTGGTTCCAAACGTGCGCAACTTCGCTGGCGCGATGACGCACTTGTTTGCCGGTCGCTGGACCGGCAGCTCAGTGGGCGTCGGCACTGGAGTCGGTGACTCGCTCGGCGTCGGCGTGGGGGTTGGGGTCGGCGTGGGCGTTGGATCGGGTGCAGCTACGGGCGTGGCATCGACTTCGTTTGACGCCACCGATGAGCCCACGCTGTTTACGGCCCGCAGAACTACTTGGTATTGAGTGCCATTGGTGAGCGAACCGATGGTGATGGGTGAGGCCGCATCGGCTGGCGACAGCGCGGTGAATGTGGCCCCACTGTCGGTGGAATATTCGTAATTAGTGATTGCCGCTCCCCGATTCAAACCCTCAGTAAGGTTCACGCTAAGCGATTGGTTTCCTGCGGTGATGCTGTCGATCACTGGCGGGTCGGGAACCGTTGCTGCTGCAGTCAGTGAATAGAGGCCGCCATCAAGGGTGACTGCCACTAACTCACCGCTGGCCGTCTGCCCAAACGACGAAACTTGCCCAAGGGAGCCAACTCGAGCAACTGTTCCGTCGCGCAGAGAAAAGAGCTTGCCGGTGACGTAGTCACCAAAAATGTAGTCGTTAAGCATCGCGGGCTGCCCAGAGCCTCGGTACTGGTAGCCGCCGATTTCGGCGAATGCTTGTAGCGGTCCGGCTGTGTGAGGCAACACCGCAACTGGGGCAGTCAAGGTGCGCCCAGCGCATCGACCGACGCTGTAGTCGGCGTTTCCTTCTTTGCACGACCACCCGAAGTCCGCGCCACCTGCGTCCTCGTTGATCGAGTCGATTTCTTCGTACGCACTCTGTCCGACGTCGCCGATCCACAGTGTCTTTGTCGTCGCGTCGATGCTGATCTTCCATGGATTGCGTAGCCCACTCGCGAACACCAGATTCTTGTTCCCACCGCCGACTTCGTAGTACGGGTTTGTTGTTGGCACGCAGTAATACGGCGCGCTTTGAGCACATGAGCCGCGTACGTCAATGCGCATGACTTTGCCAAGCAAGTTCGAGATGTCACCTGCAACATTGTTTGGATCGCCGCCGCTCCCACCGTCACCCATGCTGAAATAGAGCAGGCCGTTGGTGCCGAATACGATCGCACCGCCGTTGTGATTGGTATAGGGGTGCGGCACGGTGATAAGTGTGTGGATGGATGCGGGATTCACCTGCGTGTCACTCGCATGATCGA
>JAHEXM010000079.1 GCA_023252115.1 Micrococcales bacterium
GGATTGCAAGTTCGGGTGCGTATTTTTGTTGGTACTCGGCTGCGCCAAGTGCAGCTTGTCCGCCTTGACTGTGACCGTCGAGTCCGATCAAGTTCCCATTGAGTCTGTCAGGCGCATATTGCAAGGCTGCTCGGACTGAGTCGAGCACGGCGTACGCCTCGGCTTGGACAACAAGGTATGACGGTGACCCGACGGCTCCCATGTTTTGGTAATCCGTACCCACCACTGTGTAGCCAGCTTGGACCAGCGGTTCGATTTCCGGAGTCCAAAACAAATTGCCGGGATTGCCGGGGATGAAAGGCGCGTGCGAAATGCCGCAAGGTGGCGCAAGGCCGGTCGTGCCGTGCGAGAAGCCAATCAGCGGTCGACCGTTGGGCGGTGGCTGATCGGTGCGCTCAAAGATCGCGCCGGTGATTGCCACTGGTGATCCATCGACCTTGGTCGACATGTACATGATGCGAGTGGCACGAATACCTGCGGGCGTGCCGGCAAGAATTGGTTCCGCCTTAAGAACGGTTCCCGGAATGACGTTGGGCAGCGGTTTCGGGGTGTCATAGAACGGCGTGCTGGGGACCTGCTTGTTCGCGTCAAATGCTGGATTGGCGATCAATGTGTGAGGGGCACCGGGAACGTCCTGGATTGGGCGCCACAGGGTTGCATCCAGGATCACAGCACACAGGATGCCGAGCACTACTGCGACGGCCATCGCGATGAGGCGCTGACGAGTCGATAACACCATCACCGGGTTAGTCAATCGAAAGGGGATGCGTTCATGCACCCTGTGCAGCCCTTCCGGCCCATCATTAGTCGCTCATTATCTTGTGCAAACGCGGACGAAATGACCGTTACCCGGCCTGGGAAAGGGCTGTTTCGTCCGCGTTTGCATTGGCTTTGGGTGATTAGCAGTAGTTGCGGGTATGCGTGGTGATGGTGAGAGGCAGGTCAATGAGCTTGTGCGCCACGATGTTCACTACGCCTTCGGTTGATTCGATGACTCCGCGCACGAGCAGGGCTGTTGCCGTGTCGGCGATATCGCGATGGCGAACCCACAGGCCCTTGGAGCACACGACATTGATGAGGCCTGTCTCATCCTCGAGGTTGATGAAAGTGACTCCGGCTGCAGTTTCTGGTCGTTGTCGGTGCGTCACGATGCCAGCGACGTTGACTCGTTGGCCATCGTGGGTGTTCGCGAGGTCGCGCGATTTGATGACCTCGTATCCCTTGAGCGCTGGGCCGAGTAAGTCTGCTGGTGAAGCATCGACGCTGATACCGGTAGTCGCAAGATCGGCGACAAGTAGTTCCGAGGCTGACATTGGTGGCAGCGCGGGAGCAGTTGCTTTTGTTGAGACATTCGTGAGCTGGTCGGGGCGAAGTTGGGCAGCGGTCCCGGCTGCCCACAATGTGCCTCGCCGATCACCTGAGTCGAGACTATGAGTAGCTCCCGCTGTTGCAAGTGCTTCGAGTTGTTTGCGACTCAGTGAGTTGCGCCGCGCTAAATCACCTAAGTCGCGATACGGCGCACCGGCAGCTAATTGCTCAGCTGTGTCACTGCCAATGTGTCGAACGCTGTCGATGCCCAATCGCACTGCCGGCAAAGCAGAGTCGGGCATCGGTTCAAGTGAGGCTATTGCTTCGCTCGCATTAACATCTGGCCGCGCTACAGTGACACCGTGGCGTCGTGCATCCGCGACTAACGTTGCAGGTGACCAAAAGCCCATGGGCTGCGAGTTCAGTAGTCCCACCAAAAACGCAGCAGGGTAGTGCAGTTTGAGCCACGAACTGGAATAGACGAGATAGGCAAACGATGCGGCATGTGATTCAGGAAAACCAAATGCTGCAAATGCACGAAGCGAATCGAAGATTTGATCAGCGACCTCGCCAGTAACGCCGCGTTCCGCCATGCCCTCATAGAGTCGCCAGCGGATCGCCTCCATCCGTGCTGCTGATCGCTTCGACCCCATTGCTTGGCGAAGTCGATCGGCATCAGCTGGACTAAACCCAGCCACATCGATTGCCATCTGCATCAGTTGTTCCTGAAAAATAGGAACGCCAAGTGTCTTTTTCAGCGACCGTTCCAGAAGCGGATGCAGGTAGGTAACCGCTTCTTTGCCATTACGGCGTCGCAGATACGGATGAACCGATCCACCTTGAATGGGACCCGGGCGAATCAGTGCAACTTCGACGACTAAGTCATAGAAATTTCGCGGCTTAAGTCGAGGCAGCGTTCCCATCTGAGCACGGCTCTCGATCTGGAAGACGCCGATCGTGTCGGCTTTGCATAGTCGGTCATAGATCTCGTCTTCTTGTGGAAGAAGCGCCAAGTCAATCGTGACTCCGTGATAGTCAGCAATCAGATCAATCGTGCGATGAATCGCTTCAAGCATTCCCAAACCCAGCAGGTCAAACTTGACCAAACCGACAGTTGCGCAGTCATCTTTGTCCCACTGCAAAACGGTGCGCCCGGGTGCAGTTGCCCATTCGACCGGGCACACCTCGATGACCGGGCGGTCACAGATGACCATGCCGCCGGAGTGCACACCAAGGTGACGGGGAAAGTCGATAAGTTCCATCGCAAGATCGCGCACATCGACCGGCATCAAGCCATCACGTGGATCTGCAGGCGCAGGACTAGGTTGGCCGGGCCTGGGGTCACCAGAACTCAGTTCACTTGGAGTGGGCGCAGGCGAGAACCGGTGATAGAAGTTCATGTGTTTGGTCCAGCTGGTTGCTTCATCAGGGGCGAACCCCAGCGCCTTTGCTGCATCACGTACTGCCGAGCGCGGGCGATAGGTGATTACGTTGGCGACTTGGGCGGCATGTTCACGGCCATGGCGTGAGTAGACATATTGAATGGCTTCTTCGCGTCGTCCACTCTCAATGTCAATGTCGATATCGGGTGGACCATCGCGTGCGGGTGACAAGAAACGTTCGAATAGCAGTCCCAGTGATACCGGATCGGCATTGGTGACTCCCAGCGAGTAACACACTGCCGAGTTAGCCGCCGATCCGCGACCTTGACAGAGGATGTCGTTACGTCTACAGAATTGCACGATGTCCCAGACGACTAAAAAGTATCCGGGGAAGTTGAGTTCAGAAATAATGTCCAGTTCGTAGTCAATTTGTTTCCATGCGCCAGGAATTCGTTCGGCCTCGCGGGTGCCATACCGCTTGATCGCACCTTCGGTTGCGAGTTCACGCAGATAGCTCGCTTCGGTGTGACCCGGGGGGACGGGGAAGTCGGGTAGTTGCGGTGCGATGAGCGACAGGTCAAACGCCAATGATCGACCTAGTTCGCCAGCGCGCTGCACTGCTCCGGGATAACAAGAGAAACGTTGGAGTTGTTCGCGGGCACTACGCAAATGCGCTGCCGGTCCGGCGGGAAGCCAGCCATCCATTTCTGCCAAGTCGCGTCGTGCTCGTACCGCTGCCACAGCGCTGGCTAGCTGATGCCGTGACGGTGTCGCGTAGTGCGCATTGGTGGTGGCCAAAGTTGGCAGCTTGTGTTGTTCGGCAAGGTGAGCAAGGACGTCGTTTCGTTCATCATCAATGGGATTGCTGTGACTCCACAGTTCGACAAAAACATTGTCATGGCCAAATGCATCGACTAGATCGTCAAGAGCATGGTGAGCACCTGCGCGTCCGTCGGCAGCCAGTGCAGCTGGCACGGTTCCTTTGCGGCAGCCAGTAAGCACTGCCCAATGCCCGTCATTTGCTTGCGCAAGATCGGTCAATGACAACACCGGTCGCCCTTTTGACCCAGCGAGATTCGCAGTAGCGATGGCCCGACTGAGTTGCGCGTATCCCTGGGGGTCGCGGGCAAGTACGACGAGGTGTTGCCCTTGTGGGTCGGCGATTCCTGTCTGTCGTTTTGTGAGGCCCAGTGATAACTCAGCACCAAAGATGGTGGGCATGCCGATCTCGTGGGCGGCATTGGCAAATTGCACTAAGCCGTAAAAACCGTCGTGATCGATCAGGGCAAGTGCGTCAAGTTCTAGCCGCGCAGCTTCCTGCACCATGTCGTGAGGCGAACAAACGCCATCTAAGAAACTGAAGTACGAGTGCGCGTGGAGTTCTGCGTAGCCGCTAGTCATAGGTGGCCTCGATCCACCATTCTCCTTGTTCGACGACACACAAATAGGCGGCATGATCAGTCGTGACCAGTTGGAATCGAGCGCGCCGTCGATGCGCGCGCCGATCCCACCAGCGTTCGTCGGATAACCAGGGTCCCGCCCAGGTGTCAACGGTATTCGTCGGGCCTTGGCAGATGCGCAGAGTGGCGATAGGCGAGTCGAGCAGTCCGCGCCCACTGCAGTGCACAGGTGTTCCCGATGGACCAGTGACCACTGCCGGAAGCGGTGTCGGATACACCAAGGCCGGTGCGGGTGAGGGAAGGCAGCCAGGCCATGGTGAGGAGTCTGATTTGTTGGGCGGGGGAGTTGGTTCACCCCACGGAACGAATTGCACTTGCTCAGCCGGGCTACGTCCACCGCGAACTAAGGCAGTCAAAACTGAGTCGGGTCCAAGAAGTCCACGGATTCGATCGAGGCCGCGCGCAGCTCGACGATCAACTGCCGACATCTCGCCCCAGAGTCCCAGTTGTAAGTCACCTGAACCTGCTACCTCGTCCGCGTGAAGGCGTAACAAGGTGATGCCAGAGGTTGGGCGAGTCGGTGAAGCATCCGAGAGCCAGCCATCGAGTTGCCAACGCAATCGCTCAACGATTGTCTCGGCGTCGAATACCGTGATTGCTCGCCACAATCGAGTGAGCTCTTCGCCATGTTCAGTCTCGGCATCGATGCGCAGGCGGGTGCATGCCAACCCGCGCTTTGTCAGGTGCTCGATGAAGTCTGCCGCCAAGGCTCGGCCAGCGAAGGCGGCAATGTCGACACGTTCAGCGGGCGGATCGAGTTCAGTAGTCAGCGTTGGGGGATCTGCCAAGACATGCAAAATCAGTGGTGTTGGTTGTTCGCCACGGGCGAGTCGATGCGCGTGTGCGACATGACGACCGAATCGTGCCATCACTGCATCAACGGGTAACTCCGCAAATGCACCCAGTGTGTGTAGGCCGAGTCGTTGGAGTAGGTCCGAAAACTCTGACTTGTCGTCCATTAGTGGGTCCAACACCGAGACTGGAAAGCGGGAAAGAAACTCCCGAGTCTTGCCTGGTGCAACACAACGGTTGCGTTGTGCTGCCAGTGCTGCGGCGAACCGGCTGTCGGCAACACCGACTTGGACGTCAACTAATGAGACCACCGCATTGCGAAGTTGAGTGCAGGCAGCAGCTTCACTGCCATAAAACCGAGTTGGCCCCTGAGCGGGAACAATGCAGAGTCCTGGTGCAGTTACTTCGAGTCGTGGTGCCACTGCGGTTAATGCAGTGATGACAGCTTCTTGCTCAGGTGCGTCCCAAGCGATGGCGATGACACGCATGACCTACGCACCCAAGTTCCATTGCTGTTGCCCCCACTGCAAATGCGCATGGCGTGCTGGACCGGCAAGTCGTCTGCCACTGGCAACGATGTCGAGTTCGCGATTGCGGAGTCGGCCATGACCGCATTGCATTCCTTGCCACTCGTTGTCTCGCACGGTGAGTTCAATATCGGCTGACTCAGGCCAACACGGTGTGTTCGCGCGATGGGGGGTGTGTGCAGGCGGGCAAATGATGAGCACGCTGCCACGTTGTCGCGCACGGGCCGAGAGCCGTCGGGCATCGCTTGCCTTGCATCGACGAGGTGGGGCCAGAACAACAATGTCGATGGAATCAAGCAGCGCGGCAGTTGCCTCGAGCCAAGTGTCACCTGGATCAGGAACGAGGGCTAAATGGTGCAGCGGGATTCCGAAGTCGGTTGCTGCGATAACGCCGAACTCGGGTAACCCCATCACCGCAGCCCACGCTCCAGTGTCCATAGGTGCTGCCAGCAAGGTCAGGGTGAGTGACATTGCGCCAGGGGTGTCGCCAATGGCGATGGTGCTGCCCCGGCGTAGTCCTCGGTCGGGGAGCAGCTCGATAAGCGAGGAATCGACAGCCAAAATGCGAGAGCCCGGGTCAATTACTGCCGATTCCCGTAGGTCGCTGGCCTGCGATATCGCCGACATAGCGGGATTTTCCGCGAGGTCGGGGACGGCTGCGAGGGCTGACATTGCGCCAGTCTATCGAACATATGTTCGAATCAGTAGAGGGCGCACCGGGTAGTGCCCTGCTGTGTCGTTACAGCGGCAGGCTGAGGTTGACGGTCTTTCCTGGGAAGCTCGCTCGAATATCGAGTGTGGAAGTCTTGATCTTTTTGTTGAACGTCCAGATGCCGCTGCGCGTGACGGTGGCGGTGCCCAGTGGCTTGAACTTGTTACCTACCTTGCCCAAGATCTTGACTTTCTTTCCCGCCGTTTTAGCAGCACCGGTCACCCGCAAAGTGTGCTTCTTGCCTTTGTTGACGATCTTGGCCGAGTTGACGACCATCGAGGAGAGTTTGATTGGGCGCGGGGCAACCGAGGTGTCGATCGCGACGCCATCGAGCGAACCTGCAAATGACACACCCAGCACGGGTGCACCCTTGAATTTGCTCTTGATCCGGCACGCCGCAATCCCATCCGACACTGAAGCGCGGCATGACTTTCCACCGTTGACAGTGAATGTCATGACCCCGACAAGAGTGCCCGTGGACCTACCCGCATTCGCACTGTGGGTGCTCACATTGGCGGATCTCGGTCCAGCGGCAATGCAGGCACTGCGAGCTGTCAATAGGTGTGCCATTTCTGCGACATCAGCACCAATGGATGGGAATACCCTGGCGCCCAATCGAGTCTCTGTCGTGTTAGCAGTCATGAAGGCCGAAAAGCCACCAGCTAGCACGGCATTACAACGCGCCAGAACCTCGTCGGCGGTTTCGATCCTGTTGGTAAAAGCGCTGGGCAGTGTGCCGATTTGGGTGTCAGGGTTGGTCACAACAACGTCCACCAGACCGGGTGTGCCTAAACCGGTGGTGCATTTTAGTTGCGTCGCGGATGTGCGCGTAGGCGATGCGCAGGGCACGCCACCAATGTCAACGGTTGCCCCGCTCACAAATCCGGTGCCAGTGATGGTCACGGGAGTGCCGACCGCGCCTGTGGCCGGATTAATGCTGCTGACGGTAGGCGCCGGCGGCTCTGTATTCGTAAATCCGCTTGCCAGGGTGCCGGTTTGGCTGTCGGTGTTCATAACGGCAACGTCCACGGGCGTGCCGGTGGCGCCAGATCCGGTGGTGCAGGTCACGCTCGTTGCGGACACCAGGTGGGGCGATGTGCAGGTCACGCCGCCCAGCGCAACTGTTGCTCCAGTTGTGAATCCCGTCCCCGTGATCGTCACCGGTGTGCCAGCCGGACCTGAGGTCGGAGCAATACTGCTGACTGTGGGTGCCGCTGCCGGCGCGGTGTTGGTGAAGGCGTTTGTC
>JAHEXM010000080.1 GCA_023252115.1 Micrococcales bacterium
CTGCCAGCTGCAATGTCCTGCGACATGAGATACACGTTGTTGCAGCCGTTATGCGGATTGGCCGGTGCATTGTCTTTCCAACTAATCGCAAGTTGGGCATAGCTTCCGGGATAAGAACTCGCTACGTGGTCAAGAAATGCAGCACCATCACCCTGGTCGACCTTGGCGGCATAGAAATCGCCGTAGTGTGACGACCCATTTGGCGAGACACCGACACCGGTCACGTAAGAGTCAAACTCGGATCGGTATGTTTGGCCCACCAGCAGTTCAGTTTTCCCGGCCGGGGGTTCAAACGAACTCAAGCTGGCACCGTTCTGCGCCTGAGCCGGAGGAATCGCACCGAAAACCGCGACAACAAGGCACGCCACGAGCAATGCTGCAAGTCCGGACCGCGGCACGGACCACTGTTGGCTCGACGGTTTTGCGAAATTTCGCAGGCTTTGGCTCAACGGGATCTCCGATCAGATGCCGACGCGGGATTCCGAATCACTGCCGGCATTGGGCTACTTGCACCCGAGCCTAGATTTAGACACTCGTGTATGCCAATACAGTCAAGCAAACACCGCCCGTTCAGCCTAAAAAGGCCATCTCTCATACACGAATGTATGTTTGCGAGGGACGCACCTTGTGGAAAGCACGCGGCCCAGAATCAGACAATCGATCGCACTCGCTGTGCGATGATCCAACGCCCCGCCTTTCGGCTGTGAACAAAGGTCACGCTTCAGTACTCTCCCGTCGTGGCCACCAGGCGAAAGACCCGGGTTCTAGCCAGGATCCTGTTGATCTGCGGGCCGGTTGCCGCGCTCGTGGCCTTAGTTGCGACGGGAATAAGCACTGTCCAAAGCCCGGCCGTAGCCGCCGCGAAGAATCCCCAGTCAGCGCAGATCGCCCGCGCTCATCATCAAATGCAGGCGCCGCGTGCCGCATCTGAGAAAAAAACTCCCGGACCAGAAGTAGTGAGGGTCGGGATTTACTACAACCGAGTGCTAGGCATTCACCCCTCTGAGAATAGCTACGACGTCGACTTCTTTCTTTGGCTCAATTGGAAGGGCAGTCTCGATGCGTCCAGCACACTGGACTTGCTCAATAGCATCGGTAATCCCGCGAAGCGTGACCCGTTCTACCCGGTACCCCAAAAGCAACCAGACGGAAGTAATTACCAAGGTTGGCATATCCAAGCGACGTTTGATTCGCCGATGGACTTCCGCGACTACCCCGCCGATGAACAGACCTTGCCGATAACAATCGAAGATAATCAATCTGACGCGACGCTTCTGCAATATCAGGTCGGCGATGTTGGCGCGTCGGACAGCTTTTCGGAATTGACTGACGGCTGGCAGATGAAGTCTTTGCCGACGGCCAAAGTCAGCGAAGACGCTTACAACACCAGTTTTGGACTGGGCTCAGCGAATAGTACGTACTCGCAAATTTCATTCTCGTTTCAAGTGGGCCGAAACGTTGCCGCGTATTGGACCAAGGCATTGCTCGGTGTACTCATCATCGTGGGCATCGCGATGCTGGTGTTCTTCCTTGACCCACACCACGTCGAGGCCCGCGTTCTGGCGGCGATCACCGCCCTGATCTCGGCGGTCCTGCTGCACGATGCGACAGCTCAGCAGCTCCCGTTCATCACGTATTTCGAGAGAGTCGACTGGATCTATCTACTCACCTACGTCGTGATATTTGTGGCAATGATCGAGACCGTTGTCTCGGTGCATCTCGACGGCAAAGGCAAGAACCGACTCGCTCGAAAGATCGACCACATCACCGCTGCGGGCGTAGGCGTCGTATTTGTCGTGGGCATTCTGATGACCATTCTGTAGCCGTCACGCCCGACGCGTTGTGTGAGATCTACTACTTGCTGGACACCGTCGAGGCTTTTCGTGCAGTTTTCTTCGCCGTCTTCTTCGCAGCTTTCTTCGCCGTCTTCTTCGCAGCTTTCTTCGCCGTCTTCTTCGCAGCTTTCTTCGCCGCCGTCTTCTTCACTGCTTTTCTCGGTTCGGGAACAAATCCGCCAAGCTTCACGGGCTTCCCCGTGACTTTTGCGAAGCCATCGGCCAAACAACGCACCAGCACATCGGGGTCGGGAATAGCCGCATCGTCGATCGACAATCCAATACAAGCTTGCTTGTTGTAGGTGAGCATCGCGACAAAGACGGCAGCACCGATCAACGGCGGGAACGGAATGATGTGTTCGACCTTGGCGCCTGCAAGCCACAGCTGCACCGGGGGTCCAGGCACGTTTGAGGCCGTGAGGTCGCTGCTGGTGGCTGCCGAGATCACAAAGTCTGTGGGAATGAAGCGACTCGCTTCGCCAAGCTGATTCGACATTCCGATGACTGGCTCGGCACGCCATTTGGCGACAATTTGGTGCACGGTGTCCATCAACTTGTTCGAATCTGGCTCATTCAATGGCAAATCGAAATGAGCAATGCCGACAGCATTACCACCACCGTCGGCGGAGGTACGAGTACTAATCGGCATGCTGATGTGCAGCGCATCGATGCTCGTGTTGTGCTTCTCGTGATACAGCTCCATACCAGCAGCGATTGACGCTAGGAAGACATCGTTGACACTGTGTCCTTGGGCCTTCCCGGCGTCGCGAACATCGCTGAAGGGCAACTCAAAGGCATCACAATGAAAGTTTGCGCTTCGCTTGGTCATGATTGGAGACGCTGGTTTCGAAGGCACCTTCGAATACTTGGCGATGGACGTTGCTACATCAACGACTTTTGACACTGTCTCCTTGGGCGATTTCGCCGCATTCACTGCCGCCGATGGCGCACCCTTGGCCAGCTCCGTCACCGTCGTTGCAACCCAGTTGGCGTTGTCGCGAATCATGGTCTTGCCGAAGTCTCGCTTGGACGATAAGTCACCAGGCGCTGGCGCATCAGGCATCGGTCCGAGATCGGCGCCTTCAGCGCTTAGATCGACCAGTGTCTGGCCGATCTTCATTGCCCCCTGTCCGTCTGCAATGGCGTGGTGCAGTTTGAAAATTATCGCCGCTTTGCCACCAGGAAGGCCTTCAAGGACTGTCACGCGCCACAGCGAACGATCCAAGTCAAAATCCGTCATCCCTTGGCGCCGAGCATCTGCAAGAACGTCATCCCAGGTTGAGCCATCTGGCATGCGAAAACGACGAAGGTGAAATGACAGGTCGAAATTCTCATCAACCACCAGGCGCGGGTTGGCGATGGGAACCGGACCTTCCACCACTTTCATCCGCAGAACCGGCGCAATTCGGCTTGCCCGGTCGTACCGGTCCACCAGGCGTTTCCAATCGGGTGCTCGGTCAAGAACGTAAACCGCGATCATCGTCGAGCGCATCGTTTGACTCTCAGTCGACGATCGCCACGTCGCGAAGTCCCACCCAGAAAGACGGCTTGGTTTCAGGACTGTTTGGGATGGCGACGGCGAGCCCTTGGACTGCTCAGATGACGATGCGGCCACTTCGGTCAACCTCCGATTGCTGTTTGCGGCATTTCCCGTTGTCCGGCCCGCGAATATTTGAGCCCGACGAAACTACGAAAGACAGTAGGCATTAGAAGTTGCTGTCGCATTCCAGAACACCTGAAACGGAGGATCTCAATGCGCCAATCGTTGGTTAGACGTCGGTGCCCGGCCGTCTGCCATCAGAAACGTCATTTGTCCAACTCTGTCCGTCCCACCAACGCCAGGCATTCCGTCCGGTCGGGTCCGGAAACCAGCCGGCTGGCACGTGGCCGCCAAGCTGCGCGCCGCTTGAGCCTAGCGTTGCCCCGATGGCGGCTGAATTTTGCTGATTGCCTCGGCGAACCAGGAACACGATGAGGATTGCTGCTCCGATCATCACGAGCAGCATGGCAAATCCAACGAGAATCAAACCGACCAGAATCGGGTGTCCGGTGTTTTCCGGCTGACATCCAGGCAAACTGGGATTGCAGGAATCTGCAAGCGTGAGCAAGGTCGACATGATCGATCAGTATATGTTCCAAGCAGGGAACTCGGCGCCAATACGATCGGCTTGACGTGAACACAACATTGTTTGTGCAAGCCCTCGTTCTTACTCTGCTCATCGAGATACCGATCTACACATTGCTTTTGCGATACTTCGCAAACGTTTCCGTCTGGCAAGCGCTTGTTGCCGCGATTCTTGTCAACCTGATCAGCTACCCGCTGTTTGTTGCCCTCCTGGTGCCATTTGGGTCGCAATACCTTGCGCCGGTGCCGGCAGTACTTGTGGGCGAGGCAATTGTTTGCATTGTCGAGGCGGCACTGCTGAGCGCCTGGCTGCGCCGTGACTCTTTGGTAGTCATTGCAGTAGTGCTAGTCGCAAATGGATGTTCCATGGTCGCTGGGCTTGGCTACTTTGCATTGGTCGCGCACTGGTGGTGAGACATCGGGCGCGCCGTGATGACGAGCGGTACATTCTCAATGCTCGCGCAACGAGACATCCCGGCAAGTGATCGATCATTTCGGAGGACCAACAAATGCTTTCAGTGTTTTGTGCACCATCCCGTTATGTGCAAGGTCGGGATGCGACAGCGCAGTTGGGTGAGCAGATGACTAAAGCGGGACTCAAGGGTCCGGCATTCCTCCTGGCAAGCGCGCGAATGCAAGATGAACTCAACGACGCTTGGGCTACGAGCTTGGCCGCTGCCGGATTCGACTATGAGATCGGCAGCTTCGGCGGCGAGTGTTCCGACGCCGAGATCGATGCCGGCACGCGTGAAGCCGAGCAAGCTCGCGCTCAGGTGGTCATCGGCGCAGGCGGTGGCAAGGCTCTCGACACGGCTCGGGCGGTCGCCGCGAACTTGAATTTGCCGATCGTTAACTGTCCGACTCTCGCCTCCTCGGACGCCCCGTGCTCAGCATTGTCTGTCGTCTACAACGATGACGGCAGCGTCGACCGATACATCTTTTACCCGCGAAATCCAGAACTGGTTCTAGTCGATACATCCGTAATCGCACGCGCTCCACGACGCCATCTCGTTTCAGGCATGGGCGATGCCCTCGCTACTTGGTTCGAAGCACGCACTGTCATCGAAGCGTGCCAGCCCAACCAAGTCCACGGCGGAACAACAATCTCTGCTCGCGCTTTGGCGCTGCTGTGTTACGAGACACTTTTGGCCGATGGCGTCGACGCAGCAAAGGCAGTCGATGCGAATGCGGTGACTCCGGCATTGGAAAGACTTGTCGAAGCAAACACTTTGCTCTCTGGCCTTGGCTTCGAATCGGGCGGGCTCGCGATTGCACATTCGGTTCACAACGGCTTGACCACCATTGCGGCAACACATTCATTCATGCACGGCGAGAAGGTGGCGTTTGGATTGTTGGTCCAGTTGATTGTTGAGGGGCGACCCGCATCTGAGATCAATGAAGTCCTCGCATTCTGTAACGCTGTGGGACTCCCCACCTCGATGGCCGATCTCGGTGTTGCGGATCCGACCGACGAGCAACTTCGTTCAATTGCCGAACGCACCGTCGCCGAGGGCGAAACTGCGCACCACGAACCGTTCGACGTCACCGCGGAATTAATCTTCGATGGGCTCAAGGCAGCTAACTCGTATTCCTAATAGCACTGAAGTCCGACTGCTTGCCCATTTCTTTGTGATATGTGCATTTCAGCCAAAGCGGCACATGAGACAGTTGCAGGATGCGCACCAAGACCATCACTTGCGTCACGGCGGCGATGACCTCGCTATGTATTGCCGGAACCGCTATCGCGCTCCCGGCCGCTTCATCCGCGACGGCGGCAGCGACGACGGCGTCGGCCGCAACGGTCGAGAACCAGGACCGGTTCGCTCAGCTGACAATGGGTGGCGAGATGTATAGCGCCAGCGGCAAACCGATGGTTTACCTGACCTATGACGACGGCCCAGACCCTGGCAGTACCCAGCACGTACTTGCGATGTTGCGCAAGCATCGGATCAAAGGCACCTTCTTTGTGCTGGGTCAGTTCATGAACACTGCAGCCGAACGACAAACGGTTCGAAGCGAATTCAAGTCCGGCCACTCGGTTTCTATTCACGGAATCAACCACGACGATCTCGAAAATCACAAAGCGCCATGGATTGCCAACGACTTCAGGACGATGAAGTCGGTGATCCAAAATCTGACTGGCAACGTGCCGACGTGCATGAGGCCGCCCGGGGGGTTCTACACGAAGGCGGTCTTGCATCAAGCCAAAGTTGCGAATCTGCGGGTTCAAATGTGGAGCGCGGATTCACGAGATTGGCAGGGAATATCGGTGGCCCGGCAGATGGCCAAGATCCGCAAGGCGTGGCGGCCCGGCGTTGTCATTTTGCTGCATGACGGTCGCGGTCACGGCGCAAACGCCGCCGAGGTGAGTCGGCAAGTCATTGCAGTGGCCCAGAAGCGCGGCTACCAATTTGGCCAACTGTGCCCAATGATCAAACCTGGCCAAACACCCATCCCCCTGCTTCCCCCAATCAACATGCAGCTACCGCCTGGGATCTTGGCAAAGCCGCGCCGGTAGATCACCCATCTGACACAACAGTTAGCGACCGGCGATGCCGATCAAGAACAGATGGGCCGACGAGTGCGACTGATGGCGCCATTGTTGATCACAGGTTTGGCCATTGTTCCCGCCGCTACCGCGAGTCATGCGGCCTCGCCGTGGCCGACTCTTCCGGCGTTGTCGGGGTTCGGTTCCTCCACTGCCGCCGGCTCCAAGGGTGCTGCCGTGAAGGTCACCAACCTCAACGACTCAGGTCCCGGATCCCTGCGTACTGCCCTGGCAGGTAACAAGCGAGTTATCAAATTTTCCGTTGGCGGAACTATCAATCTCAAAAGCCAGCTCATCGTGCGCAATCAATCGAATCTGTCGTTGCTGGGGACGAGTGCGCCGTCACCCGGCATCACTCTGACCGGATTTGGTTTGACGATTCGAAATAGTCACGATGTCATCGTCCAAGGTATTCGAGTTCGTAACACCGCCGACGACAACATGGCGGTGTGGGATGGCTCCTACAACGTTGTCGTGGATCACTGCTCACTTGCCAACAGCGGTGACGGGAATATCGACATCACCGAGAACACGCATGACGTAACCGTTTCGTGGACGCTGATTGGTGACTCGCGACCTGACTCCTACACGTTAAAGAGCAAAGCCACACTCATTGCGAATTTCAACGAAGCGCCAGTTACTCGGGTGAGTCTTCACAACAATGCGTGGATAAATATTTTTCAACGCAGTCCGCAAGTGTCGACCAAGGGAGTCGTCGATATCCGCAACAACGTGATGGCCGGCTGGGGCTACTACGGGGTCCGGTTGAGGGCGGGCGCCATGGCCAACGTGGTCAACAACTACATGGCCAGTCCAATTCATTCGAGTGACGCACTGGTAATCGAAGGAGACTCGGTACCAGGTGATGGCTTGGGTGCTGGGCCCACCTTTGTCTCGGGC
>JAHEXM010000081.1 GCA_023252115.1 Micrococcales bacterium
GTGGAGTTACTTTGCCCCAGCGTCTGCTGGCTCTTTAGCCGCGTCATCTGTGGCGTTGTCGGATGCTTCATCATCTGGGACAGGCTCAAGCTCCGGCTTGGCTGCGCGGGCGAATAGCGTGACTCCGATTTCCCACAGGATCAGTAAAATGATCATGATGATGAAGCTCAGCCAAGTAGTCCAGATGAACAAGATGATGATGACTACGACCACGCCGGCAATTCGTAGCGGATCGAGGTACTGCGCAGTCTTTAGTCGCAGGTCGTTACTACCAGCCGCGCGACGAGTCTGACTGTTGATGATCTGAACACCCTCAACCGTCCACCGGCGCAATGCCTTCGGCCCGCGACCTGGTCCAACTAGGTAGGCAACCAAAGCAATCAGAACACCGATGACCAGCAGCCACGTGGCGCCCGTCTTCAACGTTTGGAATATCACTTTTACCGCTTCTTGAACAGCGGGTTGCAGTGTCGGATCAGTAATACTGTCGATCGCCGACTTTCCGACCTCCCTGAGCGCGAAGAAGACGACACCGGTAAGCAAAGCCAGGAAGGCACCGACCAAGAAGATGGTGCGACGGCGGCCCGCCGAGATCCAAATCGCGAGTATCAAGAAGATCGCTGCCAGCACGAATAGCAATGTCGTGGAGTAGTCGACAACCTTGACGACGTTTTGAGCTGCCACTAGTTGGGATTCCGGCATGATCGGAATCTGTGCGAAGTTAGGCGGGAGTTGAACACCCAGATACTTCTGCACAATCTGAGTGGCTTGATCGATCGATGCAGGATCACTTGGAATTGTGGGAATGGTGATGGTCTTGCCCAAGACTTGCGGCAACTGTGTAGACAGCTGCTGCAGCACGTTATTGACCACCACAATCAAGTTGATATAGACCTCGCCGTTCTGCACTTGAAGATTTTGGTTCTTTCCCTCAAGCGCATCGGAGACTTGCTTTTGAGTCAGAGTCAGCGCGGTATTCCACAATTGCTTGAATTGAGAACTCGCAACAATTTTCGTGACCTGGCTCTGCACGAAGTTATTGGCGCCACTCGCAATTGGTCCAGCGAGGAACTTGATGTTCTCGGGTAATACGGGTTCGAGTTTCGCCTGCAGATTCAGGACGCTGACGAGCTCGGAACCCAGTTTGTCGGCTACCGCCGTTTGGACTGCGGGCTGGTCGATGATTGGGCCAACGCGGGCGACGAACTTGTTCGTGTCAAGTGCCGTGTTGGATGTCCACGTCCCGATGATCCCCAAGATCAATAGAAAGGGTGCAAGGAAGGCAAATACACCAGCTACGCCGTTACGTAGGGGCTTCCAGTTGTGCGGAGGCCGGGTAACCGTGATCTTGCCGCTCGCAAGATTGGTCGTCGCTACCTGAACCTCGGCCAGCTGCGCCCGCAATTCCTCGTTCTCGCGCTTGAGCTGTTCGATGTCTGCAGCACTCGGTTCAGAAGAACCTGATGTCTCGTCGGCCATCGCAATCTCCCTGTAGGGCGGCGCATCCGCATATAACTAGCAGAGCAGGCCGAGACTAGCCCTCAGAACGGTGGTGATGCGACCGACAAGGTCGCTACATGCGGTTGGACACGAGGTCGCGGTTCTCGGGGTGCTTCTCAAGAAATGCCACGACAAATGGGCATCTGGCAATAATTTGCTTGTTCTGGAACCTGACCATGTCCAATGTCCCGCGAATAATCCTGGAGCCCACCCCCTGGCCCCCATACTCGGGCTGAACCTCCGTGTGATTCAGGAAGTAGATGTCGCCGACCTCACGGTAGGTCAGGAATCCGGCTAATTCACCGGTATCGAGGAGTCCCTCGAACCTGCTCTCGCTTGGTGCGTCCGTAACGGTGATGTCCATAGACGCAATCCTGACATCGGAGGCTTCTGGTTGAAACACTGTTACTGCACACGTGGCAGAAATTAGTCCCAGTAACCGGAGAATCCGTGGTTTCAATCGACACCGTGATCTTTGACCTTGGCGGCGTTCTGATCGATTGGGACCCAAAGGCGCTGTTTCGCACCGAGTTTGCCGATGAGGAATCGCTTGAGGTGTTTCTGGCCGAGACCGATTTTTGGGAACGCAACTACGAGCACGACACAGGAAATGACTGGCAAAAACATGTCGACGAAATCGTCGTCTCGCATCCGCACTTCGCCGCAATTTTTGCCTCGTACGAGCATCGTTTCCAGGACGCCCTGGTTGGAACAATTCCTGGCAGCCTTGACGTGCTAGCAGAGTTGCATGAGCTACCGATTCGGTTGCTTGCGCTCACTAACTTCGCCGCCCCGAGACTTGACCAAACTCTTCCGGTTTTTCCATGGTTGGAATGGTTCGACGAAATTGTGGCCTCTGGGAAGGAAGGATTTGGAAAACCGGATCCGCGGATCTATCAAGTGCTGATCGAACGGCTTGGCGTCGATCCAGCCAAGTCGGTCTTTATCGATGATCGAATTGAAAACGTCACGAGTGCAATCGATGCTGGATTTTCGGCGATCCATTTCACGGATTCAGAGTCACTGCGGGACGACCTCGTAGTACTGGGTGTCTTACCTGGCTAGCAACGATTCGGCGTAGTGGTTAAGAAGCCGCGGGGTCCCGCTTGAACGTCCACACGGCGAGCGGGATTCCGACGATGCCGATGATCACGCCGACGGCCAACGCCCAGTCCTGCTCGATCAGAATCCCGGCTTCGGCGAGCACTGCCGAAATGAGCCACAGGATCCCAAGAACGATGGCTGCGGCTTTGAATGTCGAATCGGTACTTGATGACGAACGCGACGATGACGACACTTTGCCCGACTTGCTCACTCCCGTGCGCTTGCCCATCAGTCACTCCCAGTTCGTGGGTACTCCGCCAGCAAAGCCCAGAGTATTGAGTCTGGGCCCGAGTCGCTACTCGCTGTATCCCAAATGCTCTTACTACTCGCCTATCCAATGATCCGCAAAGGATCACCACCGAAAGCCCGGCAGGCCTCGACTCACTACGCTCGCTCGCCCTACCAAACTTCCAGCGTCGATCTTGCTACTCAACGTCGCCGGGCTGACGGCCACGGATCTTGGCACCCAGCCAGCGCAGCGGGTCGTATTTGGCGTCGGCGACGCGCTCCTTCATCGGAATGATCGCGTTGTCAGTGATCTTGATGTGTTCGGGGCACACCTCGGTGCAGCATTTGGTGATGTTGCATAGGCCGATGCCGTGCTTTTCTTGAGCATCGCGCTTACGTGACGCGGTATCGAGCGGGTGCATGTCGAGTTCAGCCTGACGAATGAAAAACCGTGGACCCGAGAACGCTGGCTTGTTGTCCTCGTGGTCGCGGATTACGTGGCACACGTCTTGGCACAAGAAACATTCGATGCACTTGCGGAACTCCTGGCTCCGCTCAACATCCACCTGCTGCATCCGGTACTCGCCGGGCTTGAGTCCCTCAGGTGGCGTGAACGACGGAATCTCACGCGCCTTCTGGTAGTTGAAGGAGACGTCGGTGACTAGGTCCTTGATGACCGGGAAGGTACGAAGCGGTGTCACCGTAACGGTCTCGTCTTCGGTGAAAGTGTTCATCCGCGTCATGCACAGCAGGGCAGGCTTCCCGTTGACCTCGGCGCTGCATGAACCGCACTTACCGGCCTTGCAGTTCCATCGCACTGCAAGATCGGGAGTCTGCGTCTGCTGAAGGCGGTGAATGATGTCAAGAACGACTTCACCTTCGTTGACCGACACCTTGTAGTTGGTGAGTTCACCGCCATTGGTGTTGCCCCGCCACACTCGGAAACTCGCGTCGTATGCCATTACCGCTTCGCCTCCGGATGGTCCTTGAGCTCATCGATAGCTAAGTACTTTTCCAATTCCGAATGCTCAAAGAGCGACAACAACTCGTTGGTCATGATCGGCAGCGGCTGCTTGACGATCTCGATGTCATTGCCGTGCAACGAACAGATGAGATTCACGACGCGCCAGTCCGACTCCATCGTCGGGAAGTCCTCGCGGGTGTGGCCGCCTCGGGATTCGGTGCGGGTCAAAGCAGCCTTGGCTACACATTCAGAAACGATGATCATGCTTTGTAGGTCGAGAGCTAAGTGCCATCCTGGGTTGAATTGGCGGTGCCCCTCGACCGTCATGTTCGCGATGCGACCTTTAAGCACTTCGATTCTCTTTAGCGCTTCCTTGATTTCGGCATCAGTGCGAATGATGCCGACCAAGTCGTTCATCGTTTGCTGCAGTTCCTGGTGCAGCGTGTAAGGGTTCTCGCCGCCTTCGTGAGTGAACGGTGCCTGTGCTCGATCGGCCGCTTTGGTGATGTCTTCTTCCTTGGCGGTTGGTTTGTTGCCGCCAAGTCCTTCGACGTAGGCCGATGCACCGAGTCCTGCGCGGCGACCAAACACCAACAAGTCAGACAGAGAGTTGCCGCCGAGGCGGTTGGACCCGTGCATTCCACCTGATGCTTCACCAGCCGAAAACAGCCCCTGCACTGATGGTGAAGCACCGGTGTCGGGATCGACTTCAATGCCACCCATTACGTAGTGGCATGTCGGCCCGACTTCCATTGGCTCGACCGTGATGTCAACGTCGGCCAGTTCCTTGAACTGGTGATACATCGAGGGCAGCTTCTTGCGGATAACGTCAGGCGACTTTCGCGATGCGATGTCGAGGAAAACCCCACCATGCGGTGAACCGCGACCCGCCTTGACCTCGGAGTTGATTGCGCGAGCAACTTCGTCGCGCGGCAATAGTTCAGGCGGGCGCAAGTTGTTGTCGGGGTCGGTGTACCAGCGATCCCCTTCTTCCTCAGTGGTCGCGTACTTAGCTTTGAATACATCGGGGATGTAGTCGAACATGAAGCGCTTACCTTCGGAGTTCTTGAGGATTCCGCCGTCGCCGCGCACCGACTCCGTGACGAGGATTCCTTTGACGCTCAGCGGCCAGACCATTCCGGTCGGGTGAAACTGAATGAACTCCATGTTCAGCACAGTTCCGCCGGCGCGCATTGCAAGTGCCAGTCCGTCGCCGGTGTACTCCCACGAGTTGCTGGTGACTTTGAACGACTTACCAATACCGCCAGTTGCAACCACTACAGCTGCGGTATCGAAGACGACGAATCGTCCGGTCTCGCGGTAGTAACCGAATGCGCCGGCAATTTTGCCCTTGCCGGGTTCGTCATCCAGTAACAAATCCGTGATGGTGCATTCGGCGAAGACTTTGAGCATCGCCTCGGCATCGCCGAGATCTTTCTCGTCCTGCTGCTGCAGTGAAACGATCTTCTGCTGCAAGGTGCGGATCAGTTCAAGTCCGGTGCGATCACCAACATGGGCGAGACGCGGGTATTCGTGGCCGCCAAAGTTTCGCTGGCTGATTTTTCCATCGGGTGTGCGATCGAAGAGCGCACCCCATTCCTCAAGCTCCCACACCCGGTCCGGCGCCTCTTTGGCGTGCAGTTCAGCCATCCGGTAGTTGTTCATGAACTTGCCGCCGCGCATTGTGTCGCGGAAGTGGACCTGCCAGTTGTCGTTGTCGTTGACGTTGCCCATTGACGCAGCGATGCCACCTTCGGCCATCACCGTGTGAGCCTTGCCGAACAGTGACTTACACACGACCGCCGTCTTCTTGCCAGCTTCCCGGGCAGCTATAGCTGCCCTGAGGCCGGCACCGCCGGAACCAATAACGACAACGTCGTACTGGTGGCGCTCAAAATCAGTCATGCGGTCGTGCCTCCGGCGCGGTTAGAAGAAACGTGGATCGGTAATGGCGCCAGAGGCAACCAAGTAGATGTAGAAGTCGGTGAAAGCAACACCAAATAACGAAAGCCACGCGAACAACATGTGGCGCGTATTGAGCTTGGACACCATGGTCCACCACTTGTATCGAACTGGGTGGTTAGAGAAATGCTTGAGTCGACCGCCGACTGCATGTCGGCATGAGTGGCACGACAACGAATACAGCCAAAGCAGTGTTGCGTTGCCAACCAAGAAGAGAGTTCCTAGACCAGCGTGGCCCCATTCCCCTTGCGGATTCCGGAAAGAGGCAATCGCGTCCCAGGTCAGAACCACGTTGAACACCAGGGCGGCGTAGAAGAAGTAGCGGTGAACATTTTCAAGGATGAGCGGGAACTTCGTCTCACCCGAGTACTTCTTGTGCGGTTCGGCGACGGCACATGCGGGTGGCGACATCCAGAACGAGCGGTAGTACGCCTTGCGGTAGTAGTAGCAAGTCATTCGGAATCCGAGCGGAAAGATCAAGATGATGAGCGCTGGTGACCAGGCATACCAACTACCGATCCAACTACCGAAGTCCTGAGATCCAGGCGGGCACGAGTCGGCCAGGCACGGCGAGTAGAACGGCGACAGGTACGGCATCGAGAAGTAGTCGGCATTGGCAAACGCACGCCACGTTGAGTAAATGACGAATGACAGCAAAATGATGAAAGTGATGGTGGGTTGGACCCACCAGTTGTCGACGCGAAGAGTTTTGGCCGAGATCCGTGCGCGTCCGGGCGAAAATACGCCGGTGCCGTCGTTGCTGGCGGCTGGTTTTTCGGTGGTGCTCATCCGCAGACTCTTTTGTTGCCTGAACTTGGGTTCCAGCCGAGCATCTCAGTCACTTCGACTCCCCATATCCGTCTCGCGATTTCGCTATCGGCACAGGGTTTTAGGTTACTCGCGGGTGTTTTCGGCATATACATGCGGTCATGTGTCGCAAACCACATTCGGTAATTACTAATGGAAGTCAGGGAGTGAGTCCAGCAATCTTCTGCTCGCGTATCCCAAACCAGACCGCAAGGCCGATGGCTATCAGGAGCAAAAGCAGCGCAAAGCCAACAGTGAGCGCCGTGGAAGCGTTATCAGACGATGGACCGTTTACGGCGAACGAATACACCGCACTTGTCGACGTATTTGCACCCGTAGCTGAGCCGTAGGGAAAGCCCTCGCCTGCATTGAATTTGGCGTCGATCGCGGTGGTTGTCTCGACTCCCTCGTTGGCAACGTTCGTTAGCTTCTGGCTCAGGGCGCTGAGATCTTCGGCGTCTGTGACGAATGATCCGACAGTTCCGTATGAGAGCTCCGAGATCAAAGTCGGCAGTTCGTTGAGCCGCTGTTTAAGCGGTAGTGCCGAAGCTCCTAGGGCATTGGCGATCGCTGCTAGCTTCGCGACTGCCGGCTGAACGTTGCTCACCGCCTTGTTGATCCCCGCGTCCCACTGATTAGCCGCCGCCACGTTGTCCGCGCTGGCAGCGTTCAT
>JAHEXM010000082.1 GCA_023252115.1 Micrococcales bacterium
GCAACAACTTTAGATAGTGACTCGCCGTGGGGTCGCAATGTAGGTAGAGCGAACCCGTCAATTTCAGTGTTCGGTGAAGTTCAACCAGGCGCTGCGCCATCATTACTAGGTAGGCAAGCATGTCACTCTTGCCGAGTAGATTGAACAACGCATGGGCTGTGTCGGCAACCTTTGCGTGTTCGCCGTTGATCAGTTCGTAATAGCTACGCTCCGCCTCTTGCCCCCACGTCCAGGTGTCGTCGAACACATCAAGTTGCGCTCCTGCGCCATCGACTTTGTGTTGCTTGAACAGGACGTTATACGTGCGCTGAGAATTGAAAGGCGGATCAAGATAGACCAAGTCCACTGACTCGTTGGGAATATTCTTTCGCAGGATCTCAAGGTTGTCGCCGTAGTACAGGGCGTTTCCAAATAGAGCGTCCACCATTGGAACTTAGCGATTTGCCCGATATTTGACCCCTGATGGTTAGGCCATTCGGGTGCCCCGTGACTCTCCCGCGCCGTATCACCCTGTCGGATGCTTCGGGCCGTCAAATGCAAAACCATGCTGTGTCGCAGGGCAGCGCAAGGGTCGTATGCGCGCGAAAGCCTGCGCGAACCCCCAACAAGGGTTTGACCTGCGGAAATGACACCCGTCATCACCCCGACCAAACAGTCTCCGCGGGGGGAGTTTGTTTGGTCGGGGTGATGACGGGTGTTTGTGAGGGTGTGTGGGGTGGCGTTGGTGGTGGATTGGCTCTGTATGGGTGTGTTGTCGTTCAAACTGAAATGAGAGTGCGAGCTGCCAAAGTTGACCAACTTTGACGCAGCCCGCATTTTTGGTGGGCGGATCCGTTAGCCCTTCGATGAAGGGAGGTCGGCGGATGACCGGCAACATGAACAAAACAGGAAATCCTCTTGAGCGCGGCTCAGGAGCTGGGGCAATAGCAACTAGTTGGGCGTTGCCATCGCCACCAGTCGCAGCAGCGGTTTCCGATGGGGCAGCCACGACGGGCATAGGCGAGGCGCGGCCAACGCGGACTAAGAAATTTTCAAGAACCGGTCAATGGGAACTAACACATAGGGACATGACTGTTCTGCGCTGGTTGGGTGAAATGGGTACTGCCGATCTGCGCCAGGTTGGGACATTGCTCGCAACCATGAGCGATCAACAAACAATCACGATGGCTCGTTGCCGCGCAATAGTCCAAAGGTGGGTGGACCTGGGTTTCACGGCAAAGAAACGGATTCTTGCCGATCGCGCAACCTGTGTCTGGCTTACTCGCGCGGGGCTCGACCTGGTGGGACTGGGCGGAAAGGGCGGTGTGCCAGGCACAGCGAGCATCGAACACACCCTTGGATTAGCGGACGTGCGGCTGCACCTCCGGCAGGTCGGTGCCGTATCGGATGGGCAATGGCGGTCCGAGCGATTGCTAAGGGCGAGTCTCACGTGCGGAGGAATTCAGCGCCAGGCAAGCCGCAAGCATGTGCCGGATGCGGAGTTGTGGTTGTCAGGCTCCGTAACCGCGTTGGAGTTTGAGCGCACGCACAAGGGGCGAAGAATCGACCTGATCATGATTGAACTCGCGGCGCGATACGACATGACGTACTACATAGTGAATCGGTCTACGCGCTCCCTCGTCACGAGTGCTTTGGCACGCCTAACACCAAACGAACGTGCCAGGTTTACGGTTCGCGCAAGCGCCCAACTCATGCCAAGTTACTTGGTGACGGGCCGATGAATACGCACAATGCAAGCGGTCGTCGAATTGCCCTCACGTTCGCGAAATGGACCGCCATAATCCTGGTGTGCGCTGTTGACCCGGCGGTGCTACTCGTGATTGTTGTCCCGTCGATGATTCAGGCAGAGACCCGCACATGGGAATTTTTACCGCGCGTTCAACGATGGTCCGCAGCACTTGCTGCTTCGAGTGTGATCGTGTTCGCCACGATCATCAAGACCGGAAACCTGTCAGTAGTAACCGCGTTGGCACCGGGGTTGATAGATCAATGGGCTGCTTTCATCCTCGTTTCCATACCGTTTGCACTATTTGCCGTCTGCGCACGTCTGTGCATCATCGCTGAAAACCAAGGTGATCAGAACTTCGATTTGCGTTACATCCCTGGGATCAGGGCAGCAATGCGCGAAGGTGCACTTAGCGAAAGTCGACGCCGTGCCAAGAACCTGCCGCTAACCACGAGAAAGGGACCGGTTCTCGGTGCTGTCGTACGCCAAGACCATCGTCATGCAATCGCGAGAATTCGGCGCAAGGACCCAACTCGGCTTAAGGATTGGGTGCGACGAGGAATGGTCGCACTGCCGCATGATCTGAATCCACCGCATTTCCTGATCTTCGGTCAGACGGGCTGTGGCAAAACCGAGACCGCATTTCGGCTTGGTCAAAGTTGGGCGGCCTTTGATGGCACCCGACCGATCTACATCGATGGAAAGGGCAGTCAAGCGGATCAAGCGCGATTCAATGAGGTGTTTTCGAACATGGGCTATCGGGTGGGTAACTTCCCGGATCAACCAATGGACATTTGGAGGGGGAGCGCGCGGGAGGTTCAAGACCGGTTGATCAGTTGCATGAGTTGGTCAGAGCCTTTTTATAAGGATCAAGCTAAAGCCGCCCTCGGGTTGATCATTTTGCACAGTCCATTTGGCCCGCCGCGAACTGCAGCCGAGTTTCGCGCGCGGTTGGCCGATCCTCGCACCGCGATTTCGCCAGATCGTCAGCGCGAACTTGCGGACCTAACCCAGGGGCGCCATGCGACGTGGGCCGGCACTGCCAGCCGATATTCCGCGTGGTTGGACGATATCGAGGAGTTCGCGCCCGGAGGCCCAGGATCTTTTGGGTGGGAGGATTTCGATGCCGTGTACGTTCGACTAAGCATGGCCACTGTCAACGAGTCGATGGTTACCCTCGCTGGCGCACTTATCCGCGACTTCGAGGCCGCCACAATTTTGGGTTGCCAGCGCCGAGGTTCAGACAATCGACCGATCATGCTCTTTGCGGATGAATTCGCTGCCTACGCTAAGGCTGCGCCAAACATGGTTTCGCTGATGCAACGGGCGCGTTCCCAGAACATCAAAGTCGCGTTGATGTGCCAAGACTGGACTGGGCTAGGCCCTGACGCAGACGCACTGATTGACGCTGGCGTTACATTTATTCTCGGGGCGGGCGACAACCCAGAACCCGTTCTAAACCGTGCCGGCAGTAAAGATCAAATAGAGGTTGCTCACGCAAGCGGGTCAGGCACAATGAGCGCTCGGCTACAACAGGCTTTCCTTGTTGATGCCCAAGAGTCGCGACAGTCCAGACCGGGTGAGGTGTTTCTGATCAACCGCGGCCAGTTCGTCAAGTGCGTCGTGTCATTGGCCATAACAAACAATCGGCCCCCGTGCCGCGGGCGAGCGATGCCGCTGCCAGCGAAGTCGTTCGTACTACCGACGCAGTTGCCCCGGCCGATGCCACCGTGTCCGGGCAACCCTGTTGAAGCGTTGGGTCAGGCACGAACCGCGAGCACTTCATCATTGCCGTTCTGAAGCGCCACTTTCCGTAGCGAGCTACGTTGCGACGACTCCCATAGGCTCGTTGAATGTTTCGCCTTGAAAATAAGTGGATCTTCAGCGCGAGCGACCTTGTCGCGCAAATGGAATGCGGCACGCGAACGTCGCTCAAGTTAGCGAGAGCTGCAGGACTACTTGACGTGCCGGAAGCAGGACCCGACGCAATGCTCGCATTGACTCAACGCTACGGCGAAATGCACGAGCAGAGCATTCTTCGCGAATTGCAAACGAAATACGGCACGGTTTCTGAATTGCCGAAACCTGACACTGGGAGTCTGACGGCAATCCGAGGTGCCGCCGATGCCACGATCGATGAATTGCGCAAGGGCGTGGACGTCGTATATCAAGGAGTCTTCTTTGACGGCGCCTTCTTCGGGCTGGCTGATTTTCTAATTCGGTGCGACGGCCCTGGAGACGAACCACGCTACGAGGTTTACGACACAAAGCTCGCACGCAGCGTCAAGCCAGGGGCGGTGTTACAACTGGCGGCGTACTCCGAGCAGCTTGCACTCGCTGGATTCGCCCCGCCGGAGCGAATGCACGTCTGGCTTGGCAACGCGACAATCGAGTCTTTTCAGGTAGCCCAAATCCTTCCGATGCTCCACAAAGTCCGCGCCGATCTGGTGGCCAAACTCGAACACGGGCCTGTGATGCCATCGCCACTGTGGGGAGCTAGCAAGCCAGCATGCAGCCACTGCGAGTGGGCCGGCTGGTGCGACCAACACCGCGAAAGTTCAAGGGATTTGGTTCTGGTTGCGGGCATAAACTCCACCCAGCGGCGGAAGCTCAATGATGTTGGCATCTCGACGATAGATCAACTCGCCGACATGACAAGCGACCAACGGCCTGCTGCGATTTCGGAGGATTCATTTACTCGGATTGCAGCGCAGGCGGTCCTGCAAGTGAGAACTAGTCCGCCCGAAGAGGACCCTGAAAGCGGGATGTCCACCCCGGTTGAGTACGACGTATACGACCCCGAGGCCTTGTCGACCATACCGCCTCGGAATGACGGTGACGTGTACTTCGACATGGAGGGCGACCCATTCCTAAATCACGGTGAAGGCCTCGAGTACCTCTTCGGTGCAGTTACAACCGACGACAATGACATGCAGTTCACAGCATTTTGGGCACACAACGCCCCGGAAGAAAAGCTCGCATTCGAGCAATTTGTCGACTGGGTACAAGCACGTCGTGCAATGCACCCGGACCTACACGTCTACCACTACGCGGCGTATGAGCAAACTGCAATGAAGAAACTCGCACAGCGACACGGCACGCGTGAAAACGTCATCGACGATTGGCTGCGCGGCGGAGTGTTTTGCGACCTATACCCGATCGTGCGTCGGTCAGTTCGAACGTCACAGCCGTCGTACTCGATCAAATATATGGAGCCCCTCTACACCGAAGCACGGACGCAAGAAGTCACAAATGCCGGTGATTCAGTGGCCCAATACGAGGCCTTCTGTGCGACTCAAGAAATCCTGGCGGACAAGTCGGGTTTGGAGCTCGACGAGACCACGAGACTCAATGCTGAAGCCGATCGCACCCTTCAAGATATCGCCGACTACAACCAGTTTGACTGCGAAAGCCTCGTTGGCTTGGTCAACTGGCTGAGAGAGCGTGCAGCCGAGAATGGAGTTTCGAGCAGGCACTCCTCTGAGCTGGACAATGACCCGGCCGACGCTGGCGATGACGGCGCCAACGCTGAACTTGTCGCGGAATTGCTCGCAGGAGTTCCCGCCGATCGAGATGTACGAGACGCCGAACAGAATGTAAGGGCACTGATTGCGGCGGCCTTGGATTTTCATTGGCGAGAACAAAAGTCCTCCTGGTGGGAACACTTCACGCGACTTGACTCTTCATTAGATGACCTGGAACAAGATGACTCAGTGACGCTCCTCAGCAACTGCAGCGTTGGTCAATGGGAAATGGCAACTCCACGCTCCCGAACAACGAGCCGCACTATTCGCTTCGACCTCGCAGATGGTGAATTGTTCCCCTTCAAAATCGGTGAAGACGCGTTCGTTTTCTACGACTCGGTACCTCTCGGACTGCCGCAGGGTAGCGATGACGGCAGAGCATGGTCGACAGTCAAGGTCACAGATATAACCGCCAACGCGGTTGAGCTAGTCGAGAAGCCGCCAGGCAAAATTGACAGGTACGACGACGTTCCGGTTGCGCTTGCCCCAGGGGAACCAGTGCGAACAACAGCCCTGGCCGCGGCGATACGAGCATTTGCTGAGCGGTACGTCGCCCATAACGGGGACACGCAAAATGCGGCGTTGGATTTGCTAAGGCGCATTCCGCCGCGGCCGACAGCAGGATCGTTTGAGTCGGTTTCTTCAGCTGTGGATCCTGAGTGTGTTGTAGCTGCCCTACGTTCGTCGTCCAATACGTATCTCGCAGTGCAGGGACCTCCGGGAACCGGAAAGACCCGACTCGGATCTGCTGTGATCAAAATGCTGGTTGAAAGCGGATGGCGAATCGGTGTTACGGGACAATCTCACAAGGTTGTGGAAAATTTGCTCGATCAAATTTGCGACGCAGGACTAGACGGAAACGTCGTCGCGAAGGAATCAAGTGAAGTGGCCGAATGGACGGCCCTGACCACATCAAAGTTGCAGGACTGGATTCCGCCGCAGCCTGGCGGGTTCGTTGTTGGCGGTACAGCTTGGACATTTTCGCGGCAGGCAATGCTCGACCTGCCACCGCTGGATCTCCTGGTAATAGATGAAGCAGGGCAGTTCTCATTGGCCAATACGATCGCGGTGTCGCTGGCTTCCGAACGACTCTTGCTCCTCGGCGACCCCCAGCAACTTCCACAGGTCAGTCAGGGGAGTCATCCTGAGCCGGTTGATGCATCAGCTCTCGGGCACTTGCTCAACCACCAAGACACGATCCCGCCATCGCTCGGCTACTTTCTCGACACGTCCTGGCGCATGCACGAGAAGATTTGCGAACCGGTGTCAACACTCTCCTACCGCGGGGAGCTCCAGTCAGCGGCCGTAGCGAACGACCGCAGCCTTGACGGCGTTGAGCCAGGCATCCATGCGCACCCGATCGCGCACGAAGGCTGTTCCGTCGACAGCCCCCAAGAAGTCGAACGCGTTTTGGAACTAGTGGCGTCGTCGCTAGGCGGCCAGTGGCACGACGGGGATGAAGTCAGGGAGCTGGTGCAAACCGACCTGATTGTCGTTGCGCCGTATAACCGTCAAGTGATTGCTATAAAGGCCGCATTGGCGGCGCACGGCTTGCTGGACGTGATGGTGGGAACAGTTGACATGCTGCAGGGTCAACAAGCGCCAGTAGTGATCGTGTCTTTGACAGCTTCTTCTGCCGTAGAGATCCCGCGGGGAATCGGATTTCTGCTCATGCGCAATCGACTAAACGTTGCTGTCTCACGTGCCCAATACGTCTGCCACGTTGTCTACTCTCCAGGGCTGGTCGAAGGCACCGTGAAGAGCGTCAATGAGCTCGAACGAATCGCGGGGTTACTGACACTCGTCGGCGGGCGGTGAAATGCAAATGACTGCAGCGCGGTCTGGGCATCAGGTCACCAAAGAGCAGCGGATTCTTTGATTCGTTTCACTGTCGCGAGGTCCTGAATCTCGACATCGGCTTGGGCAATTTCTTGAGTCAGTCTGGTGCCTTCGGCGACAGCGTACAAGTCGA
>JAHEXM010000083.1 GCA_023252115.1 Micrococcales bacterium
CGCCTCGGCGGCAACGGAACGAATGGTCACGCCTGAGATTCCGTCACGATCCAGCACGCGCCACATGGCCGCTGCTATTTCAATACGGCGTTGGTCGTGATCGACGACTTTCGGCATCGAATCCCTTATGAGCCCGCGGACGCCGGCTTAGTGTGTTCTTCTTCGGTTACTTCATAGGCCGGTGCCCACTCGCGGATGAAGACAGTGACCATCCCGGCAACAGGCATCGCAAAAATAGCGCCGAGCGGACCAGCCAACGATGCGCCAAACAAAGCCGAGGCAAAGGCAACCCCGGCGTTGATGGCCATCGTCTTTGAACTGATCCGGGGACTGAGTAGATAGTCGTGGATTTGTTGGTAAACAATCCCCCACACCAGCAAGATCAGCGCGGGCACAATTCCGCGATCTGCCAACGTCACCAATACCGGTATCGCGATGCCGATGTAACTGCCGACTACAGGAATGAACTCAACAAAGAACGCACCAAAGAAAGCTAGCGGAATAGCAAAGAAAGTTGGAACACCGATAAGTAGCATCACCACGAGCGTCAGGGTCGCGGTGATGGCCATCAGTAGTAGTCGCGAGTAGAAGTACCCTCCGGTCTGAACTTTCGCGGTGTTCCATGCAGTGCGGAATCGCTTCTGGCGGGCGGGAGCCAGCCTTCCCAGGATGGCCTTGACCAAGCGGGGTTCATCTGCCGCGATCAGAAACGTGAACATCATGATCGTGAAGAATTTGAAGATGAGGCCAATACTGCTGGTGGCAATGTCGAGCAACCTGGCTCGTCCAGACGACTCAGCCCACTGCTTGACTGCATCCAATACCGTTTGCTCTGTCACCAGTCCGCGACCCAAACGCACTCCATGCCGATTCAGTAGGTCCGTCCAACGGGGCAGGTCACCACTGAGTTTTTCCGTCATGTCGATCAGGGCCGGAATCAGCAGCAGGATGAGGGCAGCCATGAACACGAAAATGGCAATGAGAATCACGGCGGCCGACAGCCCCCGCTTCCAGTGATAGCGCCGCTCAAGGGCATCAACTCCCGGGACCATCGCGAGGGCCAGAAACACCGAGACCACGATGATCATCACTAACTCATGCGCTCGCCCAAGCGCCCAAAAGGCGATGAGAGCCAAAAGCAGGATGCCAAGGATGCGCAATGTCGCCCCGGTGACAGCCTTCATGAGCCACGGCGGTGCTTGACGTGACGGTTCGGACATTCGACCTCCCTGTCGCGCTGCGATATTCGCAGACTTGTCGGCTCAAGTGGGCCTGCAAACAGGCGCGGGCGTGTCGGTTTACCGCGGTCTGCACACTGGAATGAGGGCAAAATCTGGTCCGCCGACCCCAGCCAGAGACCACCGCAGCCGCGGAATATCGCCTTGGTTACCGTTATGTACGCAAACGAGCGCATTTATTGACCGTGCGCGAGCCAAATGACGAGGAGCATTCGTGCCCGAAGAGCAGGCCATGCTCAAGCAGGCTGATGCATCCGAGCGTGGGGATGGTCGTTTGCGGATTGCCCTCTTGTCTTACCGGAGCAAACCTCATAGCGGCGGCCAAGGTGTTTACGTACGTCACTTATCTCGTGAGCTCGCCGCCCGCGGGCACGATGTCGAGGTCATCAGTGGTCCGCCGATGCCCGAGCTCGACCCAGGAGTTCGACTTACGCAGGTGGACAACCTCGACCTCTACCGAGAACCTGACCCATTTCGAATCCCGAACTGGCGTGAATTTAAGTCGCCCATCGATGTTCTCGAATTTGGCATGACTTGCACTGCTGCCTTTCCCGAGCCGTTGACCTTCAGCCTGCGGGTCCGCAAGTTATTCGCAAAGCGGCCACGAGCCGATTGGCCCGACATAGTCCACGACAATCAAACGCTTGGTTACGGGATGCTGCTCATGCAGCGTGACGGTCTGCCGGTGATTGCAAATGTGCATCACCCGATCACGGTTGATCGTCGACTTGATTTGGCGGCGACCCCTATGCGTCGCCAAATCCAGATGCGGCGTTGGTATTCGTTTCTACGGATGCAGAAGCGCGTCGTTCGCCGAATGCCAACTGTGTTGACGGTAAGTCAATCGTCACTTGAGGACATCGTGACCGAATTCGGTGTTGACCGCGACAGATTGACGGTCGTTCCGGTTGGCGTCGAACATGAAGTGTTTGTCCCACCAACAGTTCCGCGAATCAAAGGTCGGATAGTCGCAACAGCTAGTGCAGACGTTCCGCTCAAAGGACTCGTTCCGCTTCTTGAGTCGGTGGCGAAACTTCGTACTGAACGCGACGTCGAACTCATAGTGGTGGGCAGTGTGCGCGAAGGCGGCGACGCCCAGCGCACAATTGAACGCCTAGAACTTGACTCATGCGTGCGCTTCGTCAATGGCGTTTCCGAGTCCGATCTGGTCGCCCTCTTTGGCTCTGCACAAGTTGCCGTCGTCCCCAGCTTGTACGAAGGCTTTAGTCTTCCCGCGATTGAAGCGATGTCGTGTGGAACTGCGCTCATCGCCACCACTGCAGGCGCGCTTCCCGAAGTTGTTGGTACCGATGGTGAAGCTGGCATCCTTGTACCGCCCGGTGACCCCGAGGAACTAACTGCGGCGATACGTCGCGTGCTTGACGACGACGAACTTGCCGCACGACTCGGTGCAGCCGGCCGTAAACGAGTCATCGAGCGCTTTTCCTGGCCGGCAATCGCAGCTGCAACTGAAGTCTGGTACCGCAACTACTTGGCAGAGAACTCAAAGCAAGTTCGGGGTCGAGCATGCTGACGGTCGACTTTGATCGTTTTCCTGTCGGCATGGGCGACCGCGTGCTCGACATGGGATGTGGCGCTGGCAGGCACGCATTTGAGCTCTACCGTCGTGGTGCCGATGTTGTTGCGCTGGACATGGATGCGGACGAACTGAACGGCGTCGCGGAAATGTTCGAGGCCATGAAAGCCGAGGGCGAAGCGCCGTTACATGCTCAGGCAAACGCAGTTCGCGGTAACGCTTACCAATTGCCATTTCCGGACGCATCCTTCGACCGCATCGTGGCGGCGGAAGTGCTCGAACATCTGCCCGAGGATTCGCGCGCAATGGCCGAATTGACCCGGGTCTTGCGCCCAGGCGGAATGATCGCCGTCTCGGTGCCGCGGTGGTTACCCGAGAAGGTTTGCTGGGCGTTGTCAGACGACTATCACGAAGTCGAGGGTGGTCATGTTCGGGTCTATAAGGGTGACGTGCTGGAAAAGAGGCTCACCGCAACTGGCCTGGAACCGGTAGGTCAACATCACGCACACGGATTGCACTCCGCATATTGGTGGTTGAAATGTGCAGTCGGGGTTACCAACGACGACAACCCGCTCGTTAAGGCGTACCACCGAATCTTGGTGTGGGACATGATGAAAGCACCGGCCGCGACTCGCCTCGCTGAGCGTGCACTGAATCCTGTGCTGGGCAAATCGCTTGTCGTGTACCTGCGCAAACCAGAGGTGTCGTATGCGAACGCATGAATTGCGCGGGTGGCCCGGACTGTTAACCACGGATGAACTCAACGACACTGTTCAAGCAATAGTGAGCGTTCAACAACCAAGTGGCTCGCTTCCCTGGCCTGACGGCCACACCGACGCTTGGGATCATGTCGAATGCGCGATGGCACTCACCGTCGGAGGGCACTACGACGAAGCGATAACGGCTTACGAGTGGCTTCGAAAAACTCAGGCCGCCGATGGCTCCTGGGCGATGGCATATGACGAACTCGTCGTTACCGATGCCTCGGTGGATACCAACCAATGTGCCTACATTGCGGTGGGCGCATGGCATTGGTGGACAGTTACCGGTGATCGCACTCTTCCTGAACAGCTGTGGCCGCACACCCGTCGCGCACTGAACTTTGTGCTCGATATGCAAAAGCCCGGAGGCGATATTCGCTGGGGACGTGATCCGCACGGGGAACATCTACAAGACTCGTTGCTCACCGGATCGTCATCGATCTATCAAGCTCTGCGCTGCGGCATTGCCCTAGCCGAGTTGATGGACGAGCCACAACCGGAATGGGAACTTGCTGCTGGCCAGCTGCAACATGCAGTTGCCCAGCATCCAGACGTCTTCCTCGACAAGAGTCGATTTTCGATGGACTGGTACTACCCCGTTCTTGGTGGTTCAGTCAGAGGAGCCGCAGCTCGCGCGCTGATTGATGCTCGATGGGCCGAGTTCGTCGTACCTGGTTTGGGTATTCGATGTGTAAGTGATCGGCCCTGGGTCACCGGAGCAGAAACAGCGGAGCTCGCGATCTCGTTGATCGTTACCGATGGCAGGGAACAAGCAATCGAGCTATTGCGCGATTCTCAACACTTACGCGAGACTGATGGCTCGTACTGGACGGGACTCGTCTTTGACGAAGGTGTCCGGTGGCCAGGTGAGCGATCTTCGTGGACAGCAGCGGCCATGGTTCTGGCGTGTGACTCGCTACACGGAGGTCCAACATTTGACTTGTTTAGCGGACACGATTTGCCGACCGGCGTCGCGATTCCACACGACATCTGCAACGAAAGTGACGCACATTGTCGGGACGCATGGTCTCGGGTTAGCGCGAACAACGCTTAACCGAAAGCCACTCCCGACGTTCGCCACAAAATGCGCAACGATCCCGTGACCGAAATTTGTTCAAATGCTCCGCTATTCACGGCTCGCTGCACAACGTGCCAGGGTGGCGCTCCACCGTCGGCCGGATCAGGGAATACGTCATGAACCGCCAACGTCCCACCTGGAACTACATGTCGTGCAAACGTTTCGTAGTCATGTTGGGCAATTTCTTCGGTGTGATTGCCGTCGAGGAATAGAAAGTTGATCGGTGAAGCCCACCACCGTCCGACTTGAGCAGTGCTGCCAACCACTGGGGTCACGGTTTCCTCAAGATGCGCGAGCCACAGTGTTCTTCGCAATGACGGCAGCGTGTCAATGAGGCCAGTCTCTGGATCAACAAGCGACGCGTCATGCCACTGCCACCCTGGTTGATTTTCTTCTGACCCATGATGGTGATCAACAGTGACTAGGTCTGCGCCGACAGCCTGCGCTGCTGCACCTAGGTGCACAGTTGACTTGCCGCAATACGTTCCAATTTCAAGCCACAACCCGGGACCACACGTCTGCGCCGCTTCAGAAAGAGCAGCGGCCTCGTCGTCGGGCATAAAGCCTTTGGTTGCTGTTGCAATTGCTAGCAACTCATCGGATGGCGGCATTGCCCGAGACTAGCGTTCGGCCGATCAATACTCTTGAACGACCATGGTTGAGATCCTTCGAGTAATGCCGCTTGCGTTCCTGATGATTCTCGGACCGCAAATTGTCACGGCAATTTTTCTGGCAACCGGAACGAATGCAAAGAAGAGCTCAGCTTCCTTTCTCGCTGGTGTTGCAATCGCAGTGACCCTGGGAACCACCATCTCGTTCTTTGTAGCAAGTCATTTCGGTGGCTTTCATCGTGCACCTAAAGGTCACCGAAACGTAGACGCATATTGGGTCATCATCCTGCTACTTGTTCTACTTGGAATTTGGATCTTCATCCGACGCAAGCAAGCAACCACACAGCCGAAATGGATGAGCAAGATTCAAAATGCGCGAGCCGGGCATTCAATCATCATTGGTTTCCTGCTGTTCTTTGTCTTTCCCACCGACTTGATTAGCTGGGTGAGCGTTGGTGCCACCAATGCCTCACGACACAATCCGTATTGGTTCAACCTGGTGTTTGCCGTGATCGTGGTATTGCTTGCCGCCATTCCGCTCATCCTGTTGTTACTAATGGGCAAGCGCGCTCAAGTTCTGCTTCCAAAAGTGCGCGAGTGGATGAACACTCACTCGTGGGTCGTGAGCGAGATCTTGGTGGTGTTTTTTGTTTTGATGTCGCTGCCAAATGTCTTGTAGTGAAGACAACTATTGAGCTGACAATCCGGCTGCCAGAATGAAACCCAACACGGTGAACAGGCCAACTGCCCGACCGCCTTTGGCAAAAGCCTGGGGCATCATCGTGATTGCAAGCATGGCCAAGATGCTTCCCGCAGCGAAGGACTGAATCAGCGCGACGGTCTTCGGTGGTGAATCGCCAAGCACTACGTAGCCGACTGCGGCCGCGACTACACAGAGGATGACTACGCCAATCCATATCGCCATGATTCGCGCCTTTGAATAGCCCGTTCGCGCCAACTCGACCGAGGCGGCCATCCCCTCTGGAACGTTCGACAAGAAGACGGCAACGACTACTGCCACGCTGACCCCGCCACCGCCCAGCAAGGTGAGGCCGATCGCGACAGACTCCGGAACACCATCAAGCGTTGCACCCAAAGCGAGTTGCAATCCGGATCCTTCTTCTTCGATCGGCTCCTCGTCACCCGGCTCACCGGCCTTTGCTCGCTTTTTCTTGCTGTAATGCTCGAGTGCGAGGTCGCCGCCCCAGAACGCGAAAGCGCCAGCCAACAAACCGATGACAATCGGAAGGCCCGGCGCCTCGTGAAAAGCCTCGGCCACCAAGTCGAACGCGACCGCGCTGACTAACGTTCCCGCACCGAAGCCCATAATCAGCCCGAGTGTTCGCTTCGAAACTTTGAGCCAGAAGCCCAGCAGCGCCCCAACTATCAGAGCGCCTGAACCGATGAATGCCCAAAATGCTGCTGCCGCCACAACGGCACGGTATCGCGAACAGATCTACTTACCGCCTTGCAACGACCTCAGATCTGTCACTGCTCGTTGGGCATTCCGTTAGGACGGCTGCTGTGGCCCCTGAACAAACAACGATGTGGCTCGGTTGTCCCTTATTTGCGCCAATTTCGATGGCAAGGTAACCGCACTTAACGCTGCGAGCAGTGAGTCCAAACCCGCTTCCCGCATTTGGCCCTTGATAGGTGATGCCCCCACCCCAACCCAAAACGCGGTATGTGTGTCGAGGCGCAGCCGCCCGGTAGTACAGCGAGATGCTCAACGGTGATCTCTTCGTCAGTTGATAAGTGCGGTGCCGAATTCCAGCCGACCGATAGTCGCCAGTCTTGACAGCTCGGCGCGGCTTTGCTGGGACTGAACACTTGACTGCTGACCTACTCGTCGCAGCGCCAATCGGCACTGCACCATTCGTCGCATGCGCCGGACCTATTGCTACCCCGGAAATGGAAATACCAAGTACGGCCACTCCGACCGCGAATTTTCCCAGCGATTTCATAGCAC
>JAHEXM010000084.1 GCA_023252115.1 Micrococcales bacterium
TTTTTGCCGGTGGTGAAGTTCTGGACGTCTTCAACATTCGGGTTGCTCCAGAACTGCGGGTTGTCAAAGTAGCGTGTGTACTTCCACTGTTCGCTCGCGCCGCCCGCACCTGTTGGCAACCACGCAACGACAGTTTCCAAATGGCAAGGCTGAACGACTGGCCGATACATCTGTCCGGTAAAGGCAAGCTGAACTGAGCCACGTGTTGGTTCATCGTCACTCATGAAGTACTGGGGTTGGCGGTAGTGACTTGCTTGGCGTTTGCCTTTGAGCAGGGGAGCAAGGTTGCGTCCAGGAAAGTTGCGAACCTGCGTGTGGGTCTTGCGCAACTTCCGCCGTACCGATGCCAGGTTGACGCCTGCAAGCCCGAGCATCGTTGGCAACAGGTCCGCGTGTGATGTCAGAACATCGCTTTGATGAGCTTGGGGGAACAACGACGGATTATGAAAGACGAATGGGACTCGAAGTACCTCGTCATATGCCTGATGCCACTTCTGGAACATTCCGCCATGAGATCCAAGCAGTTCACCGTGGTCAGATAAGAAGATCACAACCGTGTTGTTGAAATTGGTTCCGCCAGACTTCAGCACGTTCAACACTTTGCCAATTTGCTTGTCGACATTTGCCTGCAGTTGGTAATAGAAGCGGCGATAGGCCTCGTTGTTTTCGGTCGGCTGAAACGCGTCGGCGTACACGTTTTTGTAGCTTTCCTGTGCTGCCGGTTTGCCGCTCAGGTCTTCGTTGGCCGAGACGTCGTAACGATTGTCGAACAAGTTGTGCGGAACGGTGGAGCCGACAAGTGATTGCGCCAAGTAATAGTTGCGCGAGGCAAGTGCGAGGTCACCCCAGATCGTGATGTCGTGTGGGTTGACGAACGAGGTGACCAAAAGCCAAGGTTTGCTGGAGTTTTTGAGTTGGCGAAGCTTGCGAACACCTTGTTGTGCATACACCTGGTCGCGGCCTTCCCCGCCGGGTCCAGACGAGCCGGAGTTCAGTGGACTCGAACCGTGCGGTTCCGGTCCAACCCATCCGGTGAATCCATAGGCGTCGAGTCGATCGGCCTCGAGGTAGATCCTTTCCAAGTTGGCATTTGGATTGCCATTTGCTTTGTAGCTGGGAAGCGGGTCGTAGGAACCTGGTTGATACAAGTCGGCATCTGACACATGCCATTTTCCTTTGTAGAAAGTGTCGTATCCTGCTGCGCGAAAGTAGTGCCCCATGGTTGGCACCGTCGTTGGGTCCAACCAATACAAGTCTTCTTCAACTGCGTTTTTTGCCGCGCCGCTGGTCTGACTCACACCGTGCAAAGACGGGTACTGACCAGTGAAGAACGATGTTCGACTCGGTGCACAAGCTGCCGACATGATGTGGTGATTGTTGAACGTGTAGCCGTGCTGGCTCAGCGAGTTGATGTTCTTCAAATTGCGCGCCCGCCAGGCGGCAGTCTCGGCTGTTTCGTAGATCGGCGCGGAACGCATTTCATCGACCACGATGACCAAGAAGTTTGGTTTGCCGTGCAGCCCGGCGTGCGCAGCAAGAACATCGCCTTTGGGTTGCGGTGGTGGTACAGCTTCTGCGCTGTCCATCGCCATTGCTGGCGCAATGGCGGCAGCCGCACCGACCCCCATGAGTCCCAACATGTGTCTGCGCGAAAGGCCATCAAACGCGCCAGCACCGTCAAAATCTTCTGCGTCTGACATCGGACCTCCGAATTAATACGCCCCTAGTGCAAGCCGGCGGGTGAAGGATCGCACCGAAATGTTGGCCAAGCCTGCTGAGCGGTACCAGTCACTGCTTACAGGCCAAGGATCTGTTTGCCAACGCTCTCGCCAGACAGGCAGGCGCCTTCCATCTGGTTAAACCCATCGGTGCCGCGCTCGGTGGCAGCAAAGTGGATCCGCCCGACCGGTTGGCGAAGCCACTGTCCAAAACTGGTCCACGCACCCAGCGTCATTGAGCCTGCGGTGCCAAGTGCGAGGTTGTCGGTTTCCCAAATGGCTTCGGCATAGTCGGTTGCGTTCGCGGCCTTCTGGCCAAAGTATTTGACCAGGGACGCGGTGAGGGCTTCGCGGCGCTGGGCAGGCGTCATCGTGAGCAAAGGCGGTTCGCCAGCAAGGCCAGTCGTCAGGGTTCCGAGAACTCCAGGTCCGGGATTCTCGGGCGATCCGTCCCAAACCAGTGCCGCTGGTTCACCGATGCCAGTCGCGTATCCCGACAAGCCATCGGTGCGCCAAAAGGGTTCCGGGAAAAGCCAGAACGCTTTCACTCCGCCGTTCTCGATAACTCTCGCATCGATGTTTCGCTGCGTGCCTTGTAGCGGTGTTCCATCGGGGTTGGTCATTGTCAATCGCAACGCAACTTGTGGGGGAACCGCAACGACCACTTGCCGTGCTTTCACGGTGAAGCCTTCGCCGGCAACGACGACCTGTGATCCATCTTGGGTGATGCTGTTGGCAAGAGTGTTGAGTTCGATTCGCGCACCATTGTTCTTGGTGATATCTGCCGCTACTCGATCCGCAGGAGTCTGCGTTCCACCTTCAACTCGCAGCCAGTAATTCAGGTTGAAGTACTCCTGCGCGAAGTCATGACTTGCCTTTGCGTAAAAGAAGGCATGCAAAGTTGAATACGTGTTGGGCGGTCCCGGATATCCACCGAGATACGCGTTAAGAAAAGCCCAACTCTGCTCATTCATTCCCGGGTTGTGTGCGCGTAGGTATTCCGCAAAGACCTGATGATCAAGTTGCTCTGCATTGGGAAACTTCCACGGAGCCAACATGTCAACGTGCTTTGCACTTACTGCCACCCGGGTAAGTGCGCGCAGGCCGTCAGCAATTGGCGCGGGCGGATTGGCGTACGTGGGAAACAGCATGGGACCGGTAGTTCGTTTGCCGTCGACGTAGGTGACTGCCTGTCCTGTGACATAGGTCGGCCACGTTCTGATTTGGTATTCGCGACACAGTCCCAGCATGAACGGGTGAACCTTGTCGATGATCCAGCCTGCACCGAGGTCAGCGACAGCATCATTCGGCCAGCGCACCGACCACGCACGACCCCCGACGCGATCGTGGGCTTCGAGGATCACGACCTTCTTGCCAGCGCGAGCCAAAGTCCGGGCAGCAATCAGTCCGGCATACCCGGCACCCACGACGGCAACATCGGCTTCGATGGCGCCGGATAGTCCCTGCTTTGTGGCATTGCCGGGTTCGGACCCTGGTGAACAAGCTGCAAGTGCGGTACCAGCAGCGGCGACGCCGATCGCTCCGATCGCCGCTCGCCGTGAAATCTCCGCACCCACCGTCAGGTTTTATCGCGGGCCTGTCGAGAGTGCAACCGACACCCCGAATAGGTTGGACTACAAGATCCGACCACGAGGAGAACTGATGCCCAGCGACCTGCAACTCAAAACGATGAATCTCGTGCACCGAGTGATCTTGACCGCAAGTTTCGGAAAGCTCGGTTGGGCCGCCATGGGAATGCCAGTGGTAGAGCTGACCACGATCGGGCGAAAGAGCGGCCAACCCCGCACCACCATGCTTACCTCGCCGTTGCAAGAGGGCGACAAGACGATCATCGTGGCGTCGCGTGGCGGAGACGATCACCATCCAGCCTGGTTCCTGAATCTGCGTGACCATCCAGAAGTTGAAGTCAGGATCGGTGGCAAACCAAAGCAGCCGATGAACGCGCGGATCGCCGATCCTGCCGAACGAGCCGACCTGTGGACTAAACTGACCGCAGCTCACCAAAACTACGCGGATTATCAATCAGGCACTGACCGCGAAATACCCGTGGTGATTTTGGAACCGTTGTCCAAGTAAGGCACTAGTCAGGCCTACCGCGATTACTTGTCCCAAAACGTCGCAAGTTCAGCGGCGGCAGCCTCACCGCGAGCAGCACCCAATTCCATCGCGCTCTTTATTTGCCGGGGATCCATGAAGTCGGTCCCCTCCTCCGGGTTGGCGCACACCAGCATCACCTCGCTGCCTTTCGACTTCAAGTAGGCAACTTCTTCGTGAACCACATTGGGCTTTACGCGGATGGTCAACCCGAACGATCCGGTCTTCGGCGCTTCGCAGAACATGGCGAAAACTAGAACGCGTTTTGCTCCCGCAAGCAGATCAGAGTGGACGTACATCGAGCTCACGCCGCCATCCATGCACAGGTGATCGCCGAGCCAAGTCGGACCGTTAACCCCAGGCAGACTGGAACTCGCTGCACATGCCGTCGCAATCGGTATGCCATCAGCGGCAGCGACAACGACTCGCTCGCCGGTGTAACAGTCAGTCGCGGTGGTGTGAACTGTCGGGCCGGGCCAATCCATGCCACCGAGAAGCGTGTTAAGGGTCTCGAGGTAGTTCGCGACCGGCACGTTTTTTGCCGCCATCGCGGCGCGGCCGATTTCCTGAATCGATGCGGGGTCAACCGACTTCGCCGACGACAGGATTTCGCTCGCCCGGATTTGTGAGTCGGCTCCCGTTGAGGTCACCACCATCTTCTCGAGAACTTCAGGTTGATCGGCTAAAGACTTGAAGGTCTCGTACGCCTTTTCTACTTGGCCACTGGCTAGGTAGGCGCCCATGATGCTGCCAGCCGAAGTTCCGACGGTCACATCTGCTTTGCGAAGGTCGACTCCTTGCTTTCCGACCGTTGCGCAGAACGCAAGCATCCACGTGGTGAACCATTCGCCGCCGCCGCCGAAAACAATGCCACGTTCTTTGCCTGCACCGATTGGATTCGGTGCTGGAATTGGGTAAACGGTGGGATTCATTCGTAACCCTTCGGTAGATATGCGGCTCTATGCTGGCTGGACTGGGCCGTTGACGTCGGCTGCCCAGCCCGCCGCTTGTGAGCCGGCTTCGTAGGCAGACACAAGGACGCTAAGTAGCGTGGCCTCCGGTTCCGCGGACTGTCGCACATCGTCGTAATCCAAAAGGAATTCGCCCTTGTCAGCCGACCAGCCACCAACCGGTAATTGTGCAACCTCGCCGCCATCCGGTGATCTTGCACCCATGGGGGCATTGATGCCATTCGCTGCTGCGTCCCGACTTGGGCGGCTCCTGGTTGATGACCCATATGGCGGAACGCTGAAGAAACGGCGGGTACTTTTGCGCAATATAAAGGTATGGAGTCGGCTGAATCGGAACCCCTCAGGGTTTTGCTTGTCGAAGACGACATGGCGTTTGCTGCAGTTGTCGCAGCTCTGGTTCGGTCTGCCTACCCCGAAGCTGTTGTTTTCGCAGTCGAGACTTTGGAAGCTGCAAAGAGAATCGTGTCTGAGACCGACCTTGAGCTGGTGATCACCGACCTTGATATTCCCGATTCGGCTGGACTCGACACTGCTCAGGCTGTCCTTGAGATGGTGAATCGCACCCCAGTGGTGGTTCTGACCGGCAACGCTGAAGATGATCTCGGGGCAGCGGCGATTCGTGCGGGTGCTCAGGATTACTTAGTCAAGGACGACTTGGATCGGCGAACGCTGCAGAGAACTATCAGATATAGCCGCGAACGCTTTGGGTTGACCGAAGAATTGCTAGTGCGTTCAACGCACGATTCCCTAACCGGACTCTTAAATCGGAGTTCGCTCAACGAAAAACTGGCGCATCGCCTAACCAAGAGGGCGCATGGCGAACTGGTTGAGGTCATTTTTGTTGATGTTGACCAATTCAAACAAGTGAACGACATTTACGGTCACTCGGTCGGCGACCAAGCTCTCATTCACGTGGCTCGAGTTCTGGAACGAAGCTCTCGCTCGGGTGACATTGTTGCCCGATTAGCCGGTGACGAATTCGTGCTGGTGGCTCAGGGGTCGACGTCCGATGGAGCAACATCATTGTCGCGCCGCATCACCAACGCGCTTAGTCAGCCAGTGACAATTGAGGGCGCGCAACTTCAACTCTCGGTCTCTCTCGGCGTCGCAATTGCCGACGAAAACGTTACGGATGCTGATTGGTTGATTGGACAGGCTGACGCTGCGATGTATTGCGCAAAGCGAGATCGAGCATATGCTGACGACTTCCCCGAGCAAAAGGATTCGAGCCCATCTGAAACCATCGCTGCATCAGGCAGCCAGCGTCCCTAGTCGTCGTGTGGTGGAAGAACCACTACTTCGAAGTAAAACTCGGCTAGTTCCTGCATGACCTGCGAGAGACCTGCGAGGTCGACCGGCTTGACTATGTATGCCGATACCCCCAGACCCCATGCCGACACGACGTCCTCATCTGCTTCGGAACTCGTCAGAGCTACGACCGGCACTTGACACAACTTCGGTTCCTTCTTAATTTCCGCAAGGAACTCTTGACCGCTCATGCCAGGCAGATTCAAGTCAAGCAGTATCAGGTCCGGGTGGACAACCTTGTTGGCGAATGCGTCAAGTGCCTCTTCAGCCCGTTCGTATGTGTGTAACTCATTGAGGAGTTTCACTGACGCCAAGGCTTTTGTGGCACGAATACGATCAACTCGGTTGTCCTCAATCATGACAATCTGGGCTGCCCGCCCGCTATGCGCCATTTCGACTCCAATGGAGATCAGGCACGCCGCGTTCCAGAGCCGGACGTGCCTTCTGAAAGTAGCAGACTGTAGGCGCCTAACTCAGGGTCGAAAGTCCCGTTGCGGGCGTCGACAAATCCGCAAGAGGCAACAAGACATGAAAAGCACTTCCGCAATTCTCGCCATCGGATTCAACCCAGATCTTTCCGTGATGCAGTTCGACAATTTTCTCGGCGAGCGCCAGGCCGATGCCGGTGCCGGCATAGCGAGTATCAGACTCGGCGTGAAGCCTTTTGAATATTTGAAAGATCCGGTCTTGGTCTTGTGCCCTGATTCCTATTCCGTTGTCCGCCACGACAAAATGACAAAAACCAGGTGATTCACCCTCGTCAGTTACCACTCTGACTTCGGGTGCCACTCCATCCCTTCGGTACTTGATCGCATTGCTCAACAAGTTTTGAAAGAGAGCAGCGAGCTGTTGAGTATCGCCTCGCACAGGAGGGAAGTCAGGCTGAATCTCGACTGTTGCTCCAGCGTCGTGAATATCGATCGCGAGTTGACCCATCGCCAACTCGGCAATATCAGCAAGATTCACGGCGACGTATTCAGGAGTTGCCCGCTGCAACCGAGACATCTTGAGCAGCCCTTGAATTTGTAGTCGGGCTTGAGCCGCGACG
>JAHEXM010000085.1 GCA_023252115.1 Micrococcales bacterium
CTCCTGCTGTGGATGTCGCTTAGGTCGGCGGCTTCAAGAAGCACTGTCGAAGGCCAATATCGTCGACCTTCCTTATCGGTCGCATGAATTGGCAACGGTGTAGTTGTTGACTGCTGCGGTCCGACCTCAGGCAGAGTCGGCTCTTTTGTCGGGCTGACAGGATTTGAACCTGCGACCCCTTGACCCCCAGTCAAGTGCGCTACCAAGCTGCGCTACAGCCCGCGACAACCCCCGTACGCTACTTGACCCGTGTTCAAGCGGCCTCTCTTGGCTCGTCCTCAACCGATTTGGTCATCGAGCCAGTCGAAAATGTATTCCTGGGCAACCTGGGGTCCGGTCGGCTGGTCATGCAATGCGGCACCTTGCGCCCCCGTCAACTTCACCAACACCTTGCGACTTGGCGGCACTTTGTCGAGCATCGCAAACGCTTCGAGTGGCTGATCCTTGTCGAATTCATCACCTTCGTTCATTGTGATCATCGTCGGAATGGTGATGGCGCGAAAATCGGCTTCAAAGTTGAACGGCAACATTGCCTCAAGCATCTGGTAGTAATTCGAAATCGGCTTGCCTGCGCGTGCATCGGCCTGCGCCGAGGCAGTGAAGACTTCGCCTCGCTTATATGTGTTGAACTGTGAAGTCCGCGAGAGTCCAGGCCACGCTTTCAAGAAGCCTTCATTAACCTTCGTCGTCGCCTCGGCTTTTTGCGCGGGTGGCGCACTTGCCGTCTCTTGGACAATCTTCATCGTGGCTTGGTCGCCCCATAACGCCGGCCAATTCCAGGCCGCCGGCTGCAATACTGCCGCATCAAAACCGTTGACCTTTGCTGCTGCGCTCGAGCACAACATCCCGCCAAATGACACGCCCACCAGGCCAACCTTGCCAACATCACTGCGCGCACGCGTCCACGCGAGAACGGGAGCCACCACCTTGTTCCACTTGGCAGTAAAAGGAATGTTGCGCTTGAACAGCAAACTCATCTGACCAGGTCCTTCGAACAAAACGATGTTGTACCTGCGCTGCAAACCAGCTGTCACTCCAAACTGCATCGACTCAACGTTTTGACCATCAATGCCTGAGCTGATGATCAACGTAGGCCGCTTGCCACCCCCTGGCGCCGGAATGAAATACACCGGCAACGGACCAAACTCCGACTTGACCGACGCCTGCACCATCTTGGGATACAGCACCTTCATCGCAACAAGCCAACGACGTTGGGTCACTTCGTAAATTGACTCTTCCCGTTGGCCATCACTCGTTCCAAGAACAAAAAATAACTGCTGCGTTGAACACGTCGCTGCACGCATCAACCGATTCGCCATCGTCACCGGGTGAGCCGACCCGGCCTTGTTCGCCGACTGCTCAAGGTTGTCGCCGAACGAACCAAAACCGTCATACAAATCATCAAACGCAGCCGTCGTTGGATTGGCCGGGTTGCCCGACTTCGCGTTGATGTTCTGCGCAATTCGCAAGATCTCGCCCGGCTCGGAAACAAGTGAACTCGCCCCGCCAAGTGCAAACAACACTTCGTCGTTAAACGTCTGAGACGAAAAGAGAAACAGTGGAGTGGTCTGGCTGGTCGATAAGCCTGAGGCTGCCGTGGGACTACCCGACGCCGAAGCAGAATCGCCGCCAGATGAGCAAGCAGTCAGTGAAGCTGCACCGACAACGGCGCCACCGGCCAAGGCCCCGGTAAGCAGTTTTCGTCGAGTCAGATCCATAGCTAGACGCTAGCCCAGAAAAGACCGGCCACTAGCGCTACAACGCCGCAGGTGGTGAGATTAAGTCGGATATGACTGATACTCACCAGTAGCGGGTGAAGTCAACAAGAACGCCCGACCATGGAGGTTGCGATGCGCATCGGCATACCGACCGAAGTGAAGCCATTCGAAACCCGCGTTTCGGCAACCCCAGCACTGGTGTCGACTCTGACCAACTCAGGCAATGTCGTACGAGTTCAACAGCATGCCGGCGAAGGTGCCGGATTCGAAGATGCCGACTACGCCGCAGCCGGCGCCGAAATCACCAGCGCCGCCGCAGACGTCTGGAACAATTCAGACCTCATCATCAAAGTGAAAGAACCCATTGCGAGTGAGTACAACTACTTCCGCCAAGACCTCACCATCTTTAGCTACCTGCATCTCGCGGCGAATGCCGAACTCACCGAGGCATTGCTGCGATCCGGCTGCACCGCTATGGCATTCGAAACCGTTCAACTACCCGACCGCTCTCTCCCGCTTCTTACGCCGATGTCTGAAATTGCCGGCCGGCTCTCAATGCAAATCGGCGCGGACTTACTGACTGCACCACATGGTGGTCGTGGCGTTCTGCTGGGCGGGATCACCGGCGTGCAGCCAGGATCAGTCGTCGTGATTGGCGCGGGTGCAGCCGGAGCTCAAGCCGTCGACGTCGCAATCGGCATGCAAGGCCAAGTCACGGTCATCGATCGTGACTTGCAAAAGCTGCACCAAATCGAACAGAAGTATTCGGGCCGGGTAGTCACCATTGCAGCTAGCGAGATCGAGATCGCTAACCGGGTAGCTCGCGCCGACCTTGTAGTAACCGCCGCACTAGTTGCCGGTGCACGAGCGCCGGTCTTAGTAACCAACCAGATGATCGCCACCATGGCACAAGGCTCAGTCATCGTTGATATCGCCATCGACCAAGGCGGAAACAGCGAACCTGCCCGCCAGACCACCCATGCCGAACCGGCATTCACCAGCGGGCCCGCGCGAATCTCGTGCATCTCGAACCTGCCAGCCGCAGTACCGCGTACCGCCACCTATGCACTCAGTAACGCCATTGCGCCATTTGTTCTGGATCTGGCAATGCGTGACGGCGTCCCCGAACCAGACTCAGCATTGGCAGCCGGAGTCAATATTGCCGGCGGCAAGATCGTGCACCCAGCATTACTGACCAAAAGTTAAGTGCGTCGACGACGTTTGGCCCTGATCCGCATGTCAACAACGATGGGTGTTCCCTCAAACCCGAATTCCTCACGCAACCGACGCTCAACGAACCGCCGGTAGCTCGCTTCCATAAACGCAGTAGTGAACAACACAAACCGCGGTGGTCCAGTTGTGGGCTGAGTCGCAAACAAGATCCGAGGTTGCTTTCCGCCGCGAACGGGATGCGGATGACCGGCAACCACTTCGCCCAGAAAGTTGTTCAAACGCCCAGTCGAGACGCGCGTATCCCAACCCTCAAGCGCCGTATTCAACGCTGGTGTCAACTTATCCACGTGTCGCCCCGTTGATGCCGAAATATTGACCCGTGGTGCCCACGCCACATGCGCAAGGTCCCGGTCATACTCGCGGTCAAGCATTAGACGGCGATCTTCGTCCACCAAATCCCACTTGTTAAACGCCAACACCAACGCACGACCCGCATCAATCACCATCGCAATGATGCGTACGTCCTGCTCGCCAATCGGTTCACTCGCATCAATCAACACCACACACGCTTCAGCACGCTCCAGTGCGCCTCGAGTTCGCAGGCTCGCGTACCACTCGGTGCCTGACGCTTCTTTCACGCGCTTACGGATCCCAGCCGTATCAATGAAGCGCCATTCCTGCCCACCGATTTCGACCAATTCATCAACGGGATCAACTGTGGTGCCAGCGACCGCGTCAACAACCGAGCGATGCTCCCCTGCCAGTCGATTCAGCAGGCTTGATTTTCCGACATTCGGTCGACCCAGCAGAGCCACTCGACGCGGACCGTCATCCAACAACTGACCGCGACCAACCTCGGGTAGCCGCGACACGATGATGTCCATCAAGTCGCCGCTGTTGCGCCCGTGTAGAGCCGATACAACGTACGGCTCCCCCACACCCAACGACCAAAGCGCAGCAGCGTCGGACTCGTTCAGTGCGCTATCCACTTTGTTGGCGACCAAAACGATCGGTACCTTCGATGCACGCAACATCTTGACGACTGCCTCATCGGCATCGGTTGCGCCGACGTGAGTGTCGACGACCAACAGCACCAGGTCGGCTTCGGTCGCGGCAAGCTCAGCCTGCTGCTTGATGTGGGTGGCGACACCGCTGGTCTTGCCGCTCCACCCACCGGTATCAAGCACGATGAACTTGCGGCTGTTCCATTCCGTCTCGTAACGAACCCGATCCTTGGTAACTCCGGGAATGTCCTCGACGACTGCTTCGCGGCGGCCGATGATGCGGTTAATCAACGTTGACTTACCGACGTTAGGTCGACCGATAACGGCAACCACGGGAACTGCCTCGGCAGGTGCGACGGCACCGTCATCGCTGAGCTCGGCGGCCTCACCAAACTCTGACTCAGCAGCTAGTTGTGCTGCGGCCATGTCATCCAGATCAACAGCAACGTCAAACGTTGGGTAATCCGCTTCGGACTCGTCTGCGTCCTGGGGATCCGACACGACTAGCGCCTGCTCTTAAGAGCGGCGACGGTTTCAAGTGATGTGTCGTCCTCGGGCAAGACGTGACCGGTTTGCTCGAGGGCCAACTGAACGTGATCGGTCAAGCGCTGCCGAATGGCCTCGCCGACAACAGCCAAAGTCGATCGCACAGTCGGGTCGGCTTCAATCGGCACGGTGAAAGGCATCCCAAACACCACATCAATTTTGCTTCGGACTTTGGGCAAACCGTTCTTTCCCATGCCGGTGCTGCGGGTACCAAGGATGGCAACGGGAACAATCGGTGCCGAAGTCTGCGCATGCAGGTAAGCAATGCCGTTGCGCGTGTGTGCAAAATCGCCAAGCCCGCGGTGAGCCTCCGGGAAAATGCCCAGCGCGCGTTCGTCGTTAAGGATCGCGATGGCGTTTTGCATTGCGTTGCGGTCGGCGGAGTCATAGATGACAGGGATCTGACCAGCTGCACGCATGAACTTCGCACCGGGTCCGGTGAAGTATTCGCTCTTTGACATGACGTGCGTGGGCCTCGGCGCACACGAAACCAGCAGCGGACCGTCGAGAAGCCCGGTGTGATTGGCGGCCAGGATGGTGCGACCCTGCGGCGGAACTAAGTACGCGTTCGTTACGCGCAGGTTGTAAAGCGCAGCAAAACCAAAGCGACCTAAGTTTCGACTATTGGCGGCGCCGCGCGACCCCGGCAGAGCTATGTCACGCATGTGATCCACCAACTAGCTCAGCCGCCGCCGGGACGTTTTCGATTATCAGTGCCGAAACCGCATCGATGACTTGCTCTAAGTTCAGATACGTCGCATCAACTTGTATCGCATCGTCTGCCTTAGTCAATGGTGATGTTGTGCGACTGCTATCGGCTTTGTCACGTGCTTTCAGCGACTCTTCAACGTTTGCAACGTTTGCTGCGCGACCTTCTTCGACATCCTGTTCGGCTCGGCGCGCGGCGCGAGCTGCTGGGTCGGCGACGAGGTAAATCTTGACGTCAGCATCAGGCAGCACGACGGTCCCAATATCGCGACCTTCGACGACAATCCCGTTTCCCAAATCGCAGGCAGCCTTGACCGCATCGCGCTGCAACTCGACCATCCGGTGGCGTATCTCGGGAACTGCACTAACGGCGCTGACAGCGCTGGTCACTGCGTCTTCGCGAATCGCTGCGGATACATCCGTTCCATCGACCGAAATACCTGGTGCGTTTGGATCAGTAGTGGACTCAATCGAAAACGAATCACAGGCCTGCCCGATCGCCGCCGAATCGGCAAGATCAACGGAGTTGTTCAACATCCACCAAGCCGCGCCTCGATACATCGCGCCGGTATCTAGGTACCGCAGTCCAAACCGGTTGGCCACAGCCCGCGAGGTCGAGGATTTGCCAGAACCAGAGGTGCCATCAATGGCAACAGTCAATCCTTGGGTTCCAGGCACCCCCATAGCCTACCGACCGCGTCCCAAGTCTCTGCCCGCCTGCGTTCCATCCCCTCCCGCAAAGTGAAACATCGTGTACGCACTATGGACGGAATGTTCCACCTTGCGGGGCCTGGCTACCCGCGGACGCGCCAGCCGCCAGCGGCGACAGCCGCCCGCAAATCGTAGACCGCGGCGGGCCGCACTGACAGTTCGATCACCGCGGTCAGCCGTCCAACAGTGTGCTCGATTCGAACATCTTCAAGGTTGACTCCAGCCGACCCAGCTGCGGCAAACAGCCGACCCAGCTCACCTGGCTTGTCCGCAACCACCACGGGAATCGTTACGTAGTCCAAAGCGGCACCACCGTGTTTATCCGGTAGCCGCGAATAGCCTTCATTTCCACGTTCCAACACGGACCGAACCGCTGGATTCGCCGACATCCCAAGCCGCGACTGCGCCGTCAAGTCCTGTGCTACTGCTTCTAAGTCAGACGCGATCCGATCAATAACGATCGCCACCTCGGCAGCGTTGGCATGCAAGATATCGGCCCATAAATCCGAATCGGAAGCCGCAACTCGAGTCGCATCTCGCAGTCCTTGACCGGCCAAGGCCAAGTCGTCGTCGTTGGCCAGCGCCAATTGCGCGGCCAGAACGGACGCAAGAAGTTGCGGTGTATGCGAAGTCAATGCAACACCGTGATCGTGTGTTTGCGGATGAAGGACCGTAGCGATGCTTCCGCAAATCGCGATGACGCCCTCAACAGCCTCAACTGCCGAAGTCGAAGTCTCGTCAAACGGAGTCAAGACCCACAACCGGTCTTCAAACAGATCGCCTCGGGCCGCCAATGGACCCGACACTTCGCGACCTGCCATGGGGTGTCCGCCAACAAAACGCTCAATGTCAGCCCCGAGTGCGCGCAATTCCGCAAGCGGTAGTGATTTGACGCTGGCCACATCGGTCACTGTCGCGTGTGGAAACCGTTCAAGTGCCAATGCAGCAACTTTGGCTACCGAAGTGGGTGGCACGGAAATGATGACGACATCTGGATCAGTGGAGGCCGGTCCCGAGGAACCTGCACCCATCTGCGATGCAGCATCTGCTCGCGCAGGGTCGCGATCCTCAAGCGAAACCGCGACTCCATGTTCAGTAAGCGCCAATCCGATGGAGGTTCCAATCAGTCCAGCACCGATGACAAGTACCGAACCGGGAACTGGCCCGATAGTCATGCCGACAAATCCTGGCGAAGTACCTGGGCCCCGCGCAGGAACACGTGCTCGACGTCTGCTCGCGCTAAATCAGTCTCGACGTGAGCCATTACTCGCACCAC
>JAHEXM010000086.1 GCA_023252115.1 Micrococcales bacterium
CAACAACACAGCTGAAGCTATGCCAGGTGCGCCGGTCACAATGTTGACGCACCAGTGCACGCCATACGAGCGATAGACATACAGGTGACCCGCGGGGCCAAACATGACTTCGTTTCGCGCTGTCCGGGTACGAAATGCATGCGAACCAGGATCGTCACCGAGTCCGCCGTACGCCTCGACTTCGGTCAGGCGCAGGGCAACCTCGATGCCATCCTCGTTGAGCACGACGACGCGGTTCAGCAGATCGGCCGCTACCTCGATGACATCACGTTGGTAGAAGGAATCCTTGAGTCGCGCGCCGTACCCGCTCATTTCTCAAAGAGTGACGGGACTACCGAGATGTCGGCCCACTGACGATGTGCTGCTGTCATTTCAGTCAGCAAAGCGAGTTGCGCCGCGACCGAGGTTGGAGAGGTGCCACCCGGTGTCGTGCGCGCTGCAACTGCTGACTCAACCGTCAGTACTGCGCGCACTGCGGGGCTGAGCGAACCTGAGACCGACTGAAGTGTGTCGTCGTCGAGTTCCCATAGTTCGCAACCACGTTGATCAGCGAGTTGGACACACTTGCCGGCAATTTCGTGAGCCTCCCGGAAGGCGACCCCTTGTTCGACCAGCCAGTCGGCGATCTCAGTTGCAAGTGAATGGCCAGCGGCCGCAACTGAGGTCATGCGCGCGTCATCAAATTTGAGGGTCGAAATCATTCCGGCCATGGCGGGCAGAATCATTTCGAGCTGGTCGATGGTGTCGAAGACTGGTTCTTTGTCTTCTTGTAAATCGCGGTTGTACGCAAACGGCAAAGCTTTGAGCGTGACGAGCAGCCCAGTGAGATTTCCGATCAGTCGACCGGACTTGCCGCGTGCGAGTTCAGCCACATCGGGGTTCCTCTTTTGCGGCATGATCGATGAGCCAGTTGCCCACGCGTCGTCGAGCGTTGCAAAACCAAATTCCTTCGAGGACCACAGGCACACCTCTTCGCCAAGGCGAGAAAGATGGACTCCGATCATCGCGGTGACAAAGAGAAACTCGGCAGCGAAGTCGCGGTCGCTGACAGCGTCGATGGAATTCCCGGCCGCTGATGCGAAACCGAGTTCGGCGGCAACTGCCTCGGGGTTCAAGTCAAGAGCTGAACCAGATAGGGCGCCAGACCCCATCGGTGAGATCGAAACACGTGTATCCCAATCAGCAAGCCGATCGAGATCACGCCCGAATGCATGAACATGTTTGGCCAACTCGTGCGCGAACGAAATCGGTTGCGCACGCTGAAGGTGGGTGTAGCCGGGAGCGACGGTTTCGATATGAGCCGACGCTTGTTCGATGAGCGCATACTGAAGGTCACACAACACAACAGCCATTTCGCGTGCTGCATCGCGAATATAGAGCCTGAAATCAGTTGCTACCTGGTCGTTGCGGCTACGGCCCGCCCGCAACTTTCCCCCCACAGCGCCTAACCGTTCGACGAGGATGCGTTCAATCGCCGTATGAACATCTTCATCGTCAGCAGACGGGCTCGCATCGCCCGATACGACTTCAGCTGCAAGTTGCGCGATCGCGGCGTCCACTTCAGCTAGTTCCTGTGGCGTGAGCAAACCAGCGGTCCCAAGCACTGACGCATGCGCACGCGTTTGCAACAGGTCGTATGGGGCTAGCCGCCAATCGAATTGAACCGAGCGCGACAGATCCGCCAATGCTTCGTGTGGACCGACACTGAAACGCCCACCCCACAGTCGAGTCGGTTCCTCTTCGGTCACTGTCTTATCCGTTCTTCTCTAGATCACGTCGAGCTGAAAGTTTGGTGGGCAGACCCCACAGGTCGACGAAGCCCTTGGCAAGACTTTGGTCGAAAGTGTAGCCGGTGTCATAGGTGGCGAGATTGAAGTCATACAACGACTCATCGCTGCGTCTGCCAGTCACGACGGCACGTCCGCCATGAAGAGTCATGCGGATGTCGCCAGTGGCATGCGCATTTACTTCCTCGATGCATCCGTCAAGCGCTCGGCGAAGCGGCGAAAACCACAAGCCGTCATAGACCAATTCGCTCCATCGTTGCCGAACTCCCCCAGCAAATCGCGCAAGTTCTCGCTCGGCGGTGACGTTGATCAGTTCTTGATGAGCCGCGATGAGTGCCATGGCTCCGGGGGCTTCGTAGACCTCTCGGCTCTTGATTCCGACGAGGCGATCCTCCACTAGGTCAATGCGGCCAATGCCATGAGCACCCGCGCGTCGGTTGAGCTCCACGATGGCTTCGAGCATCGTGACTGACCGACCGTCAATAGCTACCGGCGTGCCTCGGTCGAAACTGATAATCACTTCTTCGGCCTGCTGGTCAGCACCTGGGTCTGACGTGTAGGCATAGACGTCTTCGATCGGGCCGTTCCAAATGTCCTCCAAGAACCCGGTCTCGACTGCGCGACCCCACACGTTCTGGTCGATTGAATACGGCGACTTCTTGGTCACATCGATCGGAATGTTGTTCTCTTCAGCAAACTCGATCGCCTTGTCCCGGGTCATCGCATAATCCCTGACCGGCGCGATGCAGCGAAGGTCTGGGGCCAACGCGCCAATGCCAACTTCAAACCGCACCTGGTCGTTGCCCTTGCCGGTGCAGCCGTGCGCAACGATTCCGGCGTTGTGTTTGCGCGCTGCATCGGCCAGGTGTTTCACGATGACCGGTCGCGACAATGCGGATACGAGCGGATAGCGATCCATGTAAAGCGCATCGGCTTTCAGTGCAGGCAGGCAGTATCCGTCAGCAAATTCATCACGTGCATCAGCAACTTCCGCCTCGACAGCACCGCAGGCGAGTGCGCGTTTACGGATGACATCAAGGTCTTCGCCATCTTGACCGACATCGACGGCGCAAGCGATTACCTCGGCGCCAGTTTCGCGCGCGATCCAACCAATTGCTACAGACGTGTCAAGCCCCCCTGAATAGGCGAGCACTACCCGCTCAGTCACAACTTCTCCATTTCCGGTGTTATCCCGCTGACTTCTTGGCACCCATTGCCGCGAAGTCTCGTGCCACGGCAGAACCACCGCGTGCATCCTTTGTTACTAACAAAACCGTGTCATCGCCGGCAATGGTGCCGATGATGTCAGCCATCGCCGTGTGATCGATGGCCGACGCGAGGTATTGCGCAGCACCGGGCGGAGTCCGAAGCACGACGATATTCGCCGAATGAGTTGCGCTGCTCAATAATTCGCCTACGACTCTTTCTAGCCGAGTCCGCATCGACGACGGGGTTTCACCTAGTCGCGGCGTGGAATCGCCGCCATCTTGCGGTACCGCATACACGGTGTGCCCGTTCGGGTCGACGACTTTGTATGCGCCCAATTCATCAAGATCGCGGGAAAGCGTTGCCTGGGTTACCCCAAAACCCTTTTGCGCCAACAGTTCGCCAAGTTGTGCTTGTGACTCGACGGTGTTGACCACCAGCAACTCGATGATCTGTGAATGCCGTGCAACCTTGGTCGCAATTCGCGGTGTCGCCTTTGATGAACTCATGCCGCCACCGCCGCATCGAGAATCGTCGGAAGCGCATCAGCGAAAGCATCCGCCTGATCGATCGACAGGATCAACGGTGGGGCAAGTCGGATCGCGTCAGGCTTGACTGCATTCACCAAATACCCAGCGTCACGTGATGCAGCTTCGACTGCAGCCGCCTTCGCCTCAGTCAGTTGAAGTGCCCGCCACAACCCGACGCCCCGCGATTCAGCCATCAGCGGGTGCGCAATTGCAGCGAAGCGGTCTGCCCAGTGATCGCCAACAACCTTGGCGTTGACAAGCAAATCCTCTTTCTCGATGGAGTCAATTACAGCGAGGGCAGCTGCACACGAAATTGGGTTGCCACCAAATGTCGAACCGTGATCGCCCGGCTTGAACAGATCAGCGGTCTGACCAAAAGCCAAGCAAGCACCCAGTGGCAACCCGCCGGCTAAGCCCTTAGCCAGCGTCACGATGTCCGGCGTGACTCCAGCCGCAAAACTGGCATACCAATCCCCCGTGCGCCCCATGCCTGACTGAACTTCATCAACTACCAACAGCGCATTGAATTCGTCACAGAAGACTCGGGCTTCCGGCAGATAACCCTCCGGCGTTGGGTACACCCCGCCTTCACCCAGCACTGGCTCAACGAACACCGCAGCGGTAGCGGACGTTATCGCTTCCCTAAGTGCAGCAGCGTCGCCGAACGGCACAAAGGTGACCGGACCAGGTAGCGGCGCAAACGGATCACGCTTGGCGTCATTCCCGGTGATCGATAGTGCTCCCATTGTTCGGCCATGGAATCCGCCGACAACCGCAATGATCTCCTGTTTCCCGCCCGTTGGATCGGCCAACCATCCGTGCCGACGGGACAGTTTGTACGCAGCCTCAATTGCTGTCGCGCCGTCTTGACTAAAGAAGACGCGTCCGTCCGTGTGAGCAAGTTCCAGAAGTCGTTGCGCCAAATCCAGACCGGGTTGGTGCATGTAGAGGTTGCTGGTGTGCGCAATCGTGCTTACTTGGTTGCTTACGGCATCAACAATCGCTGGGTGTGCGTGTCCCAATGCTGACGTCGCGATCCCCGCAACGAGATCGAGGTATTCGTTTCCTTCGGTATCCCACACGGTGCAGCCGCTGCCGTGTGTCAATGCGATCGCCGGTGTTCCGTAGTTGTTCATCATGCACGATTGCCACACCTGCTGGAAGTCGTAATTCGTCGGCATCATGCACCGCCCGCAGTCACCATCGTGCCAACTCCACTATCAGTGAAAACCTCCAGCAGCATGGAGTGCGGTTTGCGCCCGTCGATGACGTGAACTCGCGACACTCCACCCTCAACTGCGGTCAGGCACGCGGTCATTTTTGGGATCATTCCGGCAGACAGAGTCGGCAGTAATACTTTGAGTTCTGCCACCGTCAATTCGCTGATGACATCTTCTGACTCAGGCCAATTTGCATACAAGCCAGCGACGTCGGTGAGGAAGACAGCTTTGGTGGCATTGACCGCGGTTGCGATGGCGCCGGCCGCAGCATCAGCATTGACGTTATAGATGGTTCCGTCTTCACCCACTCCAATGCTCGAGATGATGGGAATCAGGCCGTCATCTAGAAGTGTCGTGACCAGATCTGTTCTTACTTCGGTCACATCGCCAACTAGGCCAAGGTCGACCTCCTGGCCGTCAACGTCTTGTGTGCGTTTCTCGGCCGCTAGCAGCGCCGCATCCTCACCAGAAATTCCCACGGCGTAGGGGCCGTGCTTGTTAATCAGACTTACGAGATCACGTTGGACTTGCCCGGTAAGAACCATTCGGACGACGTCAAGCACCTCTGGCGTGGTCACCCGTTGCCCGCCCTTAAATTCACTCTCGATTCCCAAGGTGTCGAGCATTTGACTGATCTGCGGTCCACCCCCATGTACGACGATTGGCCGCAACCCGGCAAGGCGCAGGAAGACAATGTCTTCGGCAAAGGACGCCCGCAACTCATCATCGATCATTGCATTTCCGCCGTACTTCACCACAACCGTTGCGCCGCTGAATTCCTTAAGCCACGGCAAAGCCTCGGCAAGCACTGCAGCTTTTGAACTCGCCGTTAGCTCGAAGCCACTCATGACGAATACGCCGAATTCTCGTGGACATAGTCGGCGGTCAAATCGTTCGTCCAAACCGCGGCTGACTTATCTCCGGCGTGAAGGTTCACGTCAATCTCGATCGTGCGACCTTTCATGTTGACGAGATCTCTATCGTCGCCAACCGAACTATCGCGACATACCCACACGCCGTTGATCGCAACATCAATTGCACCCGGATCAAAAGTTACGTCGGTGGTCCCCAATGCAGACAACACCCGACCCCAGTTCGGGTCCTCTCCGTGAATTGCACACTTCAGCAGGTTGCTGCGCGAAACCGCCCGAGCCGCTTCGACAGCCTGATCTTCTGTCGTTGCACCGCCCACTGCGATTTTGATATCTTTAGAAGCGCCTTCGGCATCACCAATCAACGCGCGTGCCAGTTCGCCGCAAGCACCTTCGACGGCCTCGATGAACTCGGCCACCGTGGGAGTCGTTCCGCTTGCCCCACTTGCCAACAGGATGACCGTGTCATTTGTTGACATGCAGCCGTCCGAATCAATCCGATCGAAAGTGCGGGAAGTCGCCCATTTGAGTGCACGATTGGCTAACTCAACATCCACGACAGCATCTGTTGTGATGACACTTAGCATCGTGGCGAGTCCAGGCGCGAGCATTCCGGCACCCTTTGCCATGCCACCAACACTGAAGCCGTCTCCAGCGACTGCAATTTCCTTGGCTACCGAGTCCGTAGTCATGATCGCGTGAGCCGCGTCGTCTCCACCAGTAATAGTTAGCGCTTGACATGCAGCATCGATACCTGGGAGCAACTTGTCCATCGGCAAGCGAATGCCAATCAAACCGGTTGAACAAACGGCAACTTCGCCTGCTCCGCAATTCAGCAAGGTCGCGACATGTTCCGCGGTTGCGTGTGTGTCGCCAAAACCGTCAGGACCGGTGCACGCATTCGCACCTCCGGAATTCAAAACGACAGCCTTGATGTCGCCAGACTTGAGGACCCGATCGGTCCAGACAACAGGGGCGGCCTTGATGCGATTCTGCGTCGTGACGCCAGCGGCAATTTGCAAAGGTCCGTCATTGACAACCAGTGCGACATCTAATTTGCCCGATGACTTCAAGCCCGCGGAGACACCGGCCGCCCTAAAGCCTTTTGGAGTGGTAACTGTCATGGCGCAACCCCAGTCAGCAGCAAACCAGCCGTTTCCTCCAGCCCAAACATGAGGTTTGCGTTCTGTACTGCTTGGCCCGCCGCACCCTTTCCAAGATTGTCCAGCGCGCAAATCACCGAGGCTCGTTGGGTATTCGGATCAAAGGCGGTCTGGAGCTCGACAAGGTTCGAGCCGAATGTGGAGGCGGTTTTGGGCATTCGTCCTTCAGGCAGCACAGTGACAAACGGTTCATCTTGATAGGTGCTTGCCACTGCATCACGCACGCTGTCGGCTGAACATTCATCCGTGGCTTTGCCGGTGCAGATCGCCAAGATGCCGCGCGGCATAGGAGCCAACATCGGCGTGAATGAAACGGAGACCGAATGCGCCGCCACACCGCTGAGCTCTTGTTGCA
>JAHEXM010000087.1 GCA_023252115.1 Micrococcales bacterium
CAACAATCCAATGGGCAGCCCACGTCGTATCGCAGAGAACCAAGTTGTTTTCGACGCAGGGTGAGCAAGGAATGTGCGCAATAGCGCATGGGTCGCTGCTGAACTGCGCCCAGGGCGCGCAGGTGGCAACTGGGCATTGTCCGACACGACATTCCCTCTGCTCGCCGAAAGTGAGTTCGACCGTAGCGCGGTAGCGCGGTGACTTGCTCCTCGTAGGGTGACGACGTGACGTTTCGGTCGGGGCGAACTCAAGGACGGTCCTGGAGGGCTGCCGTCACGGCTCCTGGGCCCAGCGGCGGCGACATGATTCGTGCTATCGGTCTAATGCGCGGCGATCCGCTGCAGTTCCTTACTCGCGCTTGGCAAGCTCATGGCGACGTTGTTCAGTTTCCGATCCCTCGACCTCCTACTTACTTAGTCACGGAACCATCCGCCGTACGTGACATTTTGGTGGGCCGAATCGGTTCCTTCAACAAGCAGACGATTCAGTACAAGAGCCTCTCGCTGGTGACGGGTACTGGACTGCTGACTTCAGATGACCCGCCATGGCGTGAGAGGCGGCGGGTTCTGCAACCAACCTTCCACCACGAAGCGATCGGCGCAATCGCAGGACACATGACGGCAGCAATAGAGCAGTGCTGCGAACAATGGCAAACGCTGCCACCTGGTTCAGTCGTCGATGTGGACCGGGCGATGACCGAACTGTCGCTGCGCGCCAGTGCTGCTGCGCTGTTTGGCATCGAAGTTGGCTCCGGCGCCGACATGCTGGGCAAAGCCAGCGTCGCCGCACTCGACGCGGTTGTTGCGCGCGCTCGGAATCCATTCGGGGCGGTGCTTCCACCGTCGCGCCGAATGAAACGGTCAGCTGATCAGTTGGACGCATTTGTCGACAAGGTGATTGCTGCGCGATTGGCTGAGCCAGGTCACGCCAACCGAACACCGGACATAGTCGACGTTTTGTTGCAGGCCCAAAACGACCCGACCAATGGGATCGATGCAGACGCCGTGCGCGACGAAATGGTGACGGCCCTGGTCGCCGGTCACGAGACTGTCGCCAGCGCGCTGACATGGGTCTGGTATTTGCTCGGTCAACATCCCGAAGTGGCACACCGGCTGCGTCATGAGGTGGACAGTCAGGCCGACGACTCGTTGCCGTTGACGCGCGCGATTGTGCACGAGACGCTGAGGCTCTATCCGCCAGCATGGGTTATAACGAGACGGTCGGAGGCCCACACTGCGATGGGCAGATTCGAGATACCCGCGCAGTCACTTCTGATCATGAGCCCGTGGCTTATTCATCGGCATCCGAGGATTTGGTCAAATCCAGAGGCGTTTGACCCAGACCGATTTCTGTCGGAAAGTGAACAGCGCGTGGGTTATTTGCCGTTTGGGGTGGGGCCACGTCAATGCATAGGCCGCGATATGGCTTTGCTTGAGTGTGTGATCGCCATTGCGCAGTTGACCAGGCGCTGTTCATTTGAGGCGTTAGACGATCTGCAGCCGAAAGTGTTGGCGTCGGTGACGGCACGCCCCGCAGATGGTCTTCGAATGAAATTGGTGTGGCGGTAACCGCTAACGGTTAAGCAAGCGTCCAATTGCTTTGGCAAATGTTGGCCGTTCGCGCGGACGTTCCCGCATCTCGGGGGTGAACCATGTGAAACGAGCCCGGCCAGCTTCTTTCGCTGCATACATAGCTGAGTCGGCATCGCGGATAATTCCCTCGACAGTGCGAACACCCGCGCGCGCGACACCAGGCGAGATGACCAAGCCGATGCTGGTGCCTGTGCGCGCAGTTCCTTCTTCAAGCACGACGGGCTCGGTCAGAGCATCAATCACGCGGCGCGCAACTTCTTCGACTTCGGTCTCGCCAGTGACGTCTTCGAGGATGATGACGAATTCGTCGCCACTGACACGTGCAACTGTGTCCGAAGACCGGCATACGGCGCGCAACCGCTTGGCAATTGTCACGAGCAGCCGATCGCCAGCTAGGTGTCCATAAGTGTTGTTGACATCCCGGAAGCCATCGAGGTCGCAGAACAAGACTCCGACAAATCCACCGGTGCGTGCAGTGCGGGCAAGTGCATGTGACAGTCGGTCGGCAAGAAGTACTCGGTTTGGCAGGCCCGTGAGCGGATCGTGGGTAGCACGTCGGGTCAGGTTGGATTCAGCTTGCTTGCGCGCAGTGATGTCGACGTGGGTAACGACGGCGCCACCCGCATCGGCGCCAAGAGGGACCGCATCAAGCTCAGTCCAGTACCGCCGACGGCGTCTCACGGCGGCAAAGTCAGTGCGGAAGTCAAGACGGTCACCTTCGAGCAGTTCACGGACAGCCTGGGCGGCGTCGTCGTCAACCATTTCGCTGACCCATGCGATGTAGTCGCCGCCGACTCCGGGGCCAGTTCCTTCGCCTGCGCCAGCGGGACCCTCGTCCCAATAGCGGTGATTGTGGGCGCTGACAATTCCGGATCGATCCAGAACACAGGTACGCCCGGGCAGCGACTCGAGGACGGCTGACGCAAAATCGTTGCGCTCGGCGGCTTCACGCTCTGCGCGCCGGGCTCGGGTGATATCCCGGCAGACAAACACCACACCTGAGGGCTCGCCACCGTCATTGGACAGGATTGACACGGTCGCGTCGATGTCTCGCCATTCGCCGTCGGCACACAGCTGACGGACTCGGCCCGACCATTGGCCGTCCTGCCACAGCTGACGGACGGCGTCTCGATTGGCGCCGGGTGCGCCAAACTCGGTCGAGATCAAGTCATATGAGACCTTTCCAACCGAAGTCGCGCTTGATATCCCGTAGAGCTCCTCAGCCGCAGGGTTAATCAGCTGAATCAAATAGTCCGTATCGGTCGCAATCACGGCATCAGTCATCGAATGAAGGACGCGTTCAGAGAGCTGCCATTGGTTGGTCGGCGCGGGCTTTGGCGGGGTTGGCGATGCGTAGGCGCGCAGAGAAGGGGCGCCGATCTGTTCATCAGCCATCGAAATTCCAGATGAGTCAGCCATCATCCCCCCGATCCGTTCTAAAAGACTGTACGCCGTCGCGCCCCATCTGCCGACAAGGTGGCAGGATCATCCGCATGGCAGCGCCCCCCGAAGTGCCCGATGGCCTGCGGCTGGCTGCTGCGTTCACCTGGCGTTTCCTTATCTTGGCGCTTGCTGCCTATGTCGTTCTCAACGTCCTAGGCAGAGTCGAGTTCGTCGTTGTTGCCCTGTTCGTCGGTCTTATTGTCGCAGCGCTAGTCAGCCCTTGGGTACGACTTTTCGACAAATTTATGCCTCGATGGTTGGCTGTCACTCTTGGACTATTGCTGCTATTCCTGCTGGTTGTCGGTGTTCTAATCTTCATCTCATCGTCGGTAGCCGGCGAATGGTCCTCGCTTGCTGCGCAATTCCGTGACGGCATTCAGCAGTTGCAGCAGGCACTCGAAAAGAGTCCGCTACACCTGCGAAATCAAGACTTCATTATTTGGTACGACAAGGGTCGTCAATACGTCATCGAGCACCGCGGCGATTTGGCGCAGAGTGCGCTCGGCGGTGCCGGGACGATCCTTGAAGGCTTCGCAGGATTCGCGTTGGCGATCTTCAGCGCGGTTTGTTTCCTCAGCGGCGGCGACAAGATCTGGGCATGGATGGTCGGACTCTTTCCGCGCCGCGGCCAAGATCGGCTGTCTGGAGCCGGGTTCGTGGCATGGCGCAGTTTTGCCGGTTACACGCGCGGAATCATCATTGTCGCGGCGGCAAACGCGGTCTTTGTACTTGTATTGCTGCTGATTCTCCGCGTGCCCCTGGCGGTTCCCCTCGCATTGCTGGTCTTCTTCGGCACTTTCATTCCGCTGATCGGTGCTCCGATTGCGATGTTGGTTGCGGCTGTCGTCGCGCTCGCTGCCAGAGGCCCAATCATCGCGCTGATTGTCATCGCTGGCATTGCGCTGCTCGGTCAGCTCGAAGGTCACGTTCTGCAGCCGCTCGTGATGAGTCGAGCCGTTCATATTCATCCACTCGCTGTTGCTGTCGCGGTCGCATCAGGGACATTGCTCGCTGGCCTTTTCGGGGCGGTGATCGCGGTGCCCGTAGTCTCGGTTTGCTACGGGATCTTCAAATATTGGCGCGACACAAATCCCAATAGGCCGCCGCCGGACACTCCGCTGGAGTCCGACGTCGACGATGTCGACCCACTGACTGATTCGGCGGCAACCGGTGCAGCGCCTGCTGTCTGATCGCGCCGCTGTCGGACTCACACTCCCCGTGATTGTGTGGATCGTTGCAGTGCTGTGGTGCGATCAGTACGTCTCAACACTTGGTCAGCTCGGACTTGGTGTCGTCACCTGGGCGCTGTTGTTGCTGTTACTTGCGCGCGAGTCCGGTTTGGTCCGTGCCCAGACGATTGTCGTGATTGTGATGGCCACGATCATCGAGTACACGTTTTCGGGCTGGCTCGAGGTCTACATCTATCGGCTGCACCACGTTCCGGCCTATGTTCCGCCAGGACATGGGCTGGTCTATCTGGCCGCACTCGGTCTCAGTCGATCGGCAGTAGTGCGACGGTGGCCGGGATGGGCAATCGGCGTAACGCTCATTGTGGCTGGTAGCTACGCGGCGTGGGGACTGTTCTTGTCGCCGCGACCTGATGCGCTCGGCGCTTTTTGGTTCCTGTGTCTGGTCGGCTTCATGGTGTGGGGCCGTTCACAGCTTCTGTACGTGTGAGCTTTCGCAGTTGTGACGTTTTTGGAGCTATTAGGTACACATTGGGGAATCTGGACTTGGCAGGCAAATGATCCGACTGGACTGGTGTCGATCGGTAATCCACCGTCGGGTGCAGCTGGCGGCTACGGCTGGTTCGATCTCGTTGCAGTGATGCTGGCGCCGTCGATTGTTGCCGGCATCCAGCGACTTCAGAAGAGGCCGAGCACTGAGGAATGCAGCAAACCATTGGTAGTGACGGCACAGCCAGCCACTAGTGCAGGGGAGCCATCGAAGCCAGTCATCTGACCGCCCGCCTCGTTGACTATCGGCACAATGGCGGCCATATCCCACATATTCAGTTCCGGTTCACCTGCGACATCAACGGCACCTTCAGCGACTAAAACATGCGAATAGAAGTCACCGTAAGCACGTGATCGCCAGGCGGCCGAGACCAATGCGTCGAATCCCGATTCGCGATTGTGGTCGACCCATTCAGCCCGGTCGGAATAGCTGAAGGATGCATCTTCGAGATTTGCGACCGCGCTCGTGTGGATTTGGCGTGGTGGCGAGTCGCGGAAACTCGACCACGCGCCGAGGTCGCGTGCCGCCCACCATCGCCGACCGAGTGCTGGGGCCGACACCACGCCAACAACTGGATCTCCGTCGACGACAAGTCCGATCAGCGTTGCCCATACCGGGACTCCGCGGACGTAGTTCTTGGTGCCATCAATCGGGTCAAGAATCCAGGCGCGGCCCGCGGGCAAGGCAGGCCCAGTTAGCCCGCCGAACTCTTCGCCAACAACTGTGTCATCCGGTCGGTGCTTGGCTATGAGGTCGCGCAGGGCACCTTCGGCAGCTCGGTCGGCCTCGGTTACCGGTGAGTGATCGGGCTTAGTCTCCACCTGCAGATCCGCCGCCTGGAATCGCACCATCGTTATCGCATCGGCCGCTTCTGCCATGGCTGTCGCCAAGGCCAAATCGTCCTGCCACGGTTTGCTTGATCCCATAGCCCATCACGGTAGCGCTGATGGCTGGCGTATGTTCACGCTCGTGGTTCTACTCGCCGGTGCCAACCCATTCGACACGATCAACGGCCTGCCAGTTCACGCCTTGGTCGTTCATGCAGTTGTGGTGCTCGTGCCGTTGTCTGCATTGGGCGCGATTGGCATGGCGTTAGTACCGAAGTGGTCGGTGCGTTTTGGGGTGCTGGTGTGGCCCCTCGCTCTCATTGCCACCGGCTTCGCATTCGTCGCCGACAAGAGTGGCAAACAACTCGCGCTACGTGTGGGCAAGCCGATGCCGCATGCCGAACTTGGCGAACAAATGAAGTACTTCGCCGCCGCATTGGCGGTTGTGACATTCGTGCTGTGGTTTGTCGACCGGCGGGCAACGGGTCGCCGGTCGGTGTTAACCAAGATACTTGCGGTGATCGTTATTGCTGTGGCGTTGGTGTCGTGCGTTTGGATCTATCGAGTTGGGGACTCAGGCGCCAAAGCCGTTTGGACGACGATCATTCAGAACACAACGCCGAAGCAGTAGCGCACGGTTCATTGTTCGCTGTGTTGAGCGCGCAGGATTCTGCGAAGAGACTCAAGGCGTTCGGTCGGAGCATTGCCGGTCGCGACCCACACATCCAGATTGCATTCGGGTTCGTCGTGAGTACATCCACGAGGGCACCCATCGATACCACCCGATAAATCAGAAAACGCGCTTACCACTCGGCTTGGGTCGACGTGCGCAAGCCCGAACGACCTAACGCCAGGGGTATCGACGATCCAACCGCCACCGGGCAGTGGCAGAGCTTGCACTGAGGTCGAAGTGTGCCGTCCACGACCGGTCGAAACGTTCACCTTGCCCGTTGCGCGGTCAGCGTCTGGTACCAGCACGTTCACCAGCGTCGATTTGCCGACACCGGAATGTCCAACCAGCACACTGGTTTTCCCATGTAACCGCTCAGCAATCGACCGCTGTCCTGTCACATCACTGCCACGCTCGGTTAAGTGCGCCTCGATTCCCAGCGGCCGATAGTTCGCAAGCAAATCCTGAGCGTCGCCAAGGTCTGATTTCGTCAGAATGAGTAACGGTTCAACGCCGGCATCAAAAGCTGCGATTAGGCATCTATCGATCAGTCCCATGCGCGGAGGCGGATCAGCCAGAGCCACCACGATGCCCATCAAGTCAACGTTGGCAACGATGATTCGTTCGTAGGGATCGTCGTCGTCGGCGGTCCGCCGAAGAGCTGTACTGCGCGGGTCAAGTTGAACTAGGCGAACCAAGGTGTCTGGTTTGCCCGATAGATCGCCAACAAGCCTGACTTGATCGCCGACAGCAACCG
>JAHEXM010000088.1:0-3076 GCA_023252115.1 Micrococcales bacterium
ATCGGGGTCGTCCTGAGGACCCCAAAGCTCTCTGAGGCGGACCGAATCGTCTCGATCCTGACTCGTGGGCGCGGCCGGGTTCGGGTCGTAGCAAGGGGCGTAAGGCGTACTTCCAGCCGAATTGGGGCCCGTTTGGAGCCCATGAGCCATGTGGACGTGCAGTGCTACGAGGGTCGCACCCTCGACTCTGTGACCCAGGTGGAGACGCTGGCCAGCTATGGCGCAAGCCTGTCGGGCGATTACGCCAAGTGGACGGCAGGCCAGGCCATGGTTGAGACGTCCGAACGGCTGACTTCGGAGGAAGGCGAGCCGGCAATGGCCCAGTACGCCCTGCTTGTCGGCGGCCTTCGGGCATTGGACGACAGCGCCCATGAGCCAGGGTTGATTTTGGATTCATTCCTGCTTCGGTCCCTGGCGATTGGTGGCTGGGCCCCGTCGTTTCAGGATTGCGCGCGTTGTGGGTCAGCGGGGCCGCATCGGGCATTTCACGTAGCCGCGGGTGGGACGTTGTGCGAAAACTGCCGTATCCCTGGATCTTTCATTCCCTCGCCCGGGACTCTGGAACTCATGGGGGCGTTGTTGTCAGGCGACTGGGAGGTGGCTGACGCCAGTGAACCTCGTGCCCGCCGGGACGCCGCCGGACTCACTGCCGCCTACCTTCAATGGCACCTCGAGCGTGGACTGCGTTCGCTGCGCCACGTCGAGCGCTAGAACTGCAAGGATGACCAGCATGTCGCCCGGGCCCTATCGCCAGAGCACGCCGCATCCAAGCGGCGCCCAACCCCCGGCGATCCCCGCCGAGATTCTTCCGAAACATGTCGCGATCGTGATGGACGGAAACGGGCGGTGGGCGAAGGCTCGGGGTTTGCCGCGTACCGAGGGTCACAAGATGGGCGAACAGTCGCTGCTTGATTGTGTGCACGGGGCACTTGAGCTCGGACTCGCTGAATTGTCGGCGTACGCGTTCTCGACCGAGAACTGGCGTCGGTCGCCAGAGGAAGTCAAGTTCCTCATGGGTTTCAATCGCGACGTTGTTCATCGCCGCTTGGATGAACTTGACGCGCTCGGGGTTCGCGTCCGATGGGTCGGCCGCCCGCGCCGACTCTGGCGAAGTGTCATCAAAGAGCTTGAGATTGCCGAAGCTCGAACCAAGAACAACACGGCGATGACTCTGAATATGTGTGTCAACTACGGCGGTCGTGCCGAGATCGCAGACGCTGCCGCTGCGATTGCGCGAAAGGTGAAAGCTGGTCAACTTGATCCTGACCGGATTGACGAACGAACAATCGAACGTCATCTAGATGAACCCAACATGGCTGACGTCGATCTTTTTGTTCGATCAAGTGGTGAGCAACGAACAAGCAACTTTTTGCTCTGGCAATCGGCGTACGCCGAGCTCGTCTTCCTGGACACGCTGTGGCCGGATTTCGATCGGCGTCACTTGTGGCATGCCGTTGAGATCTACGCTGCTCGCGACCGGCGATACGGCGGCGCAGTCGGGCCAGCCGTATGAGTGACGGCCACAGTCACGCGAGCGCCGCCATGGCGAATCGCAGCAAGCTCTGCATTGTTTTGTGCCTGAGCCTGTCAATTGTTCTTGCTCAACTCGTAGGTGCGTGGCTCTCCGGTTCGTTAGCTCTGCTCGCCGATGCAGTACACATCTTCGCTGATGCTTTCGGCATCGCTATTGCGCTCATTGCGGTCACCGTGGCTTCGCGCCCAACGAAACCCCAACGAACATTTGGTTTGTACCGACTCGAAATTCTTGCGACTGTTGCTAACGGACTGATCCTCCTTGCGTTAGCGGTTTTCATTCTGTGGCAGGCCGTCGGGCGGTGGTTCAATCCAGTTCACGTCACACCAGGAATCATGATTGCCGCTGCGGTGTACGGCGTGATCGTGAACCTGATCAGCTTCCGCATCTTGCAATCAGGTGCAACCGAGAGCCTGACAGTTAAAGGCGCTTACCTCGAAGTGATGTCCGACATGATCGGCTCAATCGGGGTAGTGGTGGCTGGCATTGTCGTTCTGACAACTGGTTATGACCGCGCCGACTCAATCGTGTCGGTGTTCATTGCGCTTTTCATGATTCCGCGAATTCTCATGCTGCTTCGGGATTCATTTGGCGTGCTGATGGAAAACGCACCAACTGGTCTCGACCTTGACGAAGTTCGCCAACATCTGTCTGAAGTTGAGGGAGTCGTCGCGGTGCATGATTTGCATGCATGGACGATCACCAGTGGTATGCCGTCGCTGTCAGCGCACGTCATTGTTGACCCTGATCCATTTCAGAATGGGCAAGGCACGCGCATTCTCGATGAACTCAACGAATGTGTTCACGACTGTTTCGAGATCGGCCACACCACGTTCCAACTTGAAGCGGCCGAACATGCCGCACACGAGGAACCCAGACACCCTTAGGGATTGGCCGCGGCGCAGGTCGGACATAGGCCGACGATTTCGAGAACGTGGCGCACGTCGGTGTAGCCGTTTTCGGCAGCCACCTTGTTCGCCCACTTCTCGACAGCCGGCCCAGCCACCTCGATGGTGCGTCCGCAATTGCGACACACCAAGTGGTGATGATGGCCAGCTGAACACCGCCGATACAAGGTCTCGCCGTCGTCACCCACTAAGACATCGACGTCACCTGCCGCTGCAAGACTCTGCAGGGTTCGATAAACAGTGGTCAAACCAACACCGTCGCCCTCGTGGCGCAGAACGTCATGGAGGTCTTGGGCGCTTCGAAAGTCGTCAATCCCAGCGAGCGCCCTCAGCACAGCTGACCGCTGTTTGGTGTTGCGGACCTTCGGTTCGCTCATGAGCTTGCTCAGCTGTGACCGGTGAAGCGCCACAACGCTGCCAGCACCAAAACGGCGATCACCAGTACTCGAATCAGGCGTCCGCTAGCTGGGAGGACTGGCCACGACAAAGCAACGAGCCAGGACACCAGTCCGGCAATAACCAGCAGGAAGATTCCGGCCCAGCTCCACGGCAAAAACATGCCCAGCAGCAAGATGGCGACAACTGCAATGCCTAAAAGGATTTTGGCCAGCCGTGGCATGCGCGAGAGTCGAAG
>JAHEXM010000088.1:3086-6980 GCA_023252115.1 Micrococcales bacterium
AGCAGCGGTCCAGCGCTCTTCTCTTCGAGCACGCGGCGCGCTCCGATTGCTGAAGAGTCTGGGTCGCGCTGCGGGCGCGGGCCCAGGGGTCGATTCGATGATTGCGTGCGACCGCCGCCTGTCCGACCAGGTCCAGTTGTCTTTGCCACGCCTCCATGGTCCCTCACGGGCCGATACGGTTCGAGCAGGAGGTCGGTGCCGATGTTGGTTGTGACACGTTTTCGGATCCAAGAAGACGGACTGGAAGCCTTTCTGACGCCAGCTCGTGAGGCGGTAGCGGCGCTCAGTCGGTGCCCCGGATTTGTTCGGGCACGTCTGGGCCGAGCGCTCGACGACCCCGAAATGCTGGTGCTTGCCATGGAATGGCAGGACGTCGGTTCATACCGCCGGGCACTGTCATCCACCGATGTGAAGATGAATGCTGTGCCGTTGCTATCCCAAGCCATCGACGAGCCATCCGCATTCGAGATGCTGCACTCGCGTGGACCCGAAGGCGTTACCGATTCCCCAAGCGCGATCGCTGCCGACGGCAGGACGGTTCGACTCGGCGAAGCTGCCGGACCGACTCCCACCGACTGATCCAATCCGACGATCGCTAAGGTTGAAGCAATCAATTCACCAAAATTCTTGACTCGTTCGACAGCCAGCCGGATGGAGCAACTAAGTCGTGGCCGATCGCGTAGACGCCGTCGTCAACCTTTGCAAACGCCGAGGATTTGTCTTTCCGTCATCTGAGATTTATGGCGGCACTCGCTCGGCATGGGACTACGGACCCCTCGGTGTCGAGTTAAAAGAAAACATTCGCCGCCAATGGTGGCAAGCAATCGTTCGTGGCCGCGATGACATTGTTGGTCTCGACTCGTCGATCATTCTGTCGTCCCAAGTGTGGGAAGCCTCGGGTCACGTCGATGCATTCACTGACCCCTTGACTGAGTGCAAGAAGTGCCACAAGCGTTGGCGAGCTGACCAACTTCTTGAGGCATACGCCGAAAAGCACAACGGTGTCGAGCCAGCCGAGGGCCTGGCCGCAATCGTCTGCACAAACTGCGGGACCAAAGGAGACTTCACCGAGCCGCGCGAATTCAACGGAATGCTGCGCACCTCGATCGGCCCGATTGAAGATGAAGGTGCCGTTCATTACCTGCGTCCCGAGACGGCCCAAGGGATTTTCGTCAACTACTTGAACGTCATGAATGCCGCTCGCAAGAAGCCACCATTCGGCATTGGTCAGACTGGAAAGTCGTTTCGCAACGAGATCACGCCGGGCAACTTCATCTTCCGGACGCGCGAGTTTGAGCAGATGGAGATGGAGTTCTTCGTCAAGCCAGGTTCGGACGAGGAATGGCACGAGTACTGGCTAAAGCAGCGTTGGGATTGGTACGTCGACCTGGGCATCAATCCAGAGAATCTGCGGTTCTTCGAACACCCGAAAGAAAAGCTTTCGCACTACTCGAAGCGAACGGTTGACGTTGAATACAAGTTCGAATTCGCTGGTTCAACCTGGGCTGAACTCGAGGGTATCGCGAATCGCACCGACTTCGACCTGACAACTCACTCGACGCACTCCGGGACTGACCTGTCGTACTTCGACCAAGAAACGAACGAGAGGTGGATGCCATACGTGATTGAGCCAGCAGCTGGATTGACACGTTGTGTGCTTGCCTTCTTGATTGACGCGTATGCAGAAGACGAGGCGCCCAACGCAAAAGGCGGCGTGGACAAGCGCACGGTCTTGAAGTTTGATCAGCGACTGGCTCCGGTCAAAGTCGCAGTACTACCGCTGAGTCGAAATGCTGACCTGTCGCCGAAAGCTCGCGACATTGCAACGAAGTTGCGCAGTCGCTGGAACATCGACTTCGACGATGCAGGCGCAATCGGTCGGCGCTATCGACGCCAAGACGAAATCGGAACGCCGTTCTGCGTGACGGTCGACTTCGAAAGCCTCGACGACAATGCAGTGACCGTTCGCGAACGCGACACCATGACTCAGGAACGCATTGGCATTGACGCGCTCGAGTCTTGGCTCGTTGCGCGCTTGCCTAATTTCTAATGACTTCGACGCTTTTCCCGCTGCTGGTGGGTATCAGTCACCGATGACTCAATCTCACCAATTGAGGGTGGGGGATGTCGCCCTTGACCCTCCGGTGGTTCTGGCTCCGATGGCCGGCATCACTAATCGCGCATTTCGTCGCCTGTGTCGCGAGCAAGGTGGGGCCCTTTATGTCTCCGAAATGATTACGTCGCGCGCGTTGGTTGAACGGCAAGCCAAAACCACACTCATGGCGTCCTTTGCGCCAGATGAATCCCCGCGAAGCATCCAGCTCTACGGGGTTGATCCCGACACGGTCGCAGCTGCAGTGACTCTGCTTGTCGCCGAAGATCGCGCTGACCACATCGACATCAACATGGGGTGCCCGGTTGCCAAAGTGACCCGCAAAGGAGGGGGAGCGGCCCTTCCATGGAAACGCGACTTGTTCAGAGCACTGATCAGTGGTGCAGTGCAAGCGGCGGACAACGCCGCGCAGCGGAGGTCAGTCCAACCGCCGCCGGTGACGATCAAAATGCGGATGGGAATCGACCCAGATCACCTCACGTATCTGGAAGCGGGGCGCATCGCTGCCGAGGCAGGAGTGTCATGGGTTGCTTTGCACGCGCGGACTGCCGAACAGCTGTATTCGGGACAGGCACAGTGGGATGCGATTACCCGCTTGGTGCAGGAGCTGGCTCCGTTCGACATTCCAGTCCTTGGCAACGGCGATATCTGGGCTGCCACCGATGCACTGTCGATGGTCTCCCAGACTGGGTGCGACGGAGTGGTTGTGGGCCGCGGATGCCTCGGTCGGCCGTGGTTGTTCGGGCAACTAGATGATGCGTTTGCGGGTCGGTCCATTCGCCCGGATCCAGGACTAGCTGAAGTCTTGGACATCATGCGCCGCCATGCCGAACTGTTATGCGAGTTGTATGGCGAGGAACACGGTTGCCGCGACTTCCGCAAACACGTGTCCTGGTATCTCAAAGGATTCATGATCGGGTCAACAATTCGTGCCGGATTGGGTCTGACCGAGTCCCTTGCGGACCTCGACAACTGGATTGCCCAGATCGACGCAGATCAGCCGTTTCCGGAAGTTGTGGCGGACAAGCCCCGTGGGCGAACTAGCAGCCAGCGTCGAGTCGCGCTGCCCGACGGCTGGCTGGATAGTCAGGAAATTGATATTGACCAGTCCCGAACACTTCTTGACGCCGAACTTGCGGTATCTGGTGGTTAACTCACAGACCAATCCCGCCACTAGATCCGATTTGAGAGAATAGTCGCGTGAGTACAACGACCACCACCAGAATCGACCCGCCGCTGCGCGTGGTCGGTCGGCCGCGTTTGCGGCAAGGCTGGTCAACTGCCGTCGGGATGATCGTCGCTGCTGTGTTCCTGCTGCCAGCGATTGTGGTTGGCGGTGCTGCTTTTCACGTGTGGTCGATTGCCAAGGTGCACCAAACCACCAAGTCCGACGCAATCGTTGTGCTCGGTGCTGCGCAATACAACGGAACACCTTCGCCGGTCTTGGCCGAGCGCTTGCAGCATGCTTTGAATTTGTGGAAGTCGGGGACGTCGACGCACATTGTGACCGTTGGGGGCAAACAGCCAAAGGATCGGTTTACTGAGGCTCAGAGCGGTCGTCAATGGTTGATTGATCACGGTGTGCCAAGTGGTTCTGTCACGGCAGTCGATGCCGGAACCGACACCCAAACCAGCCTCAGCGATGTCGCCGCATTGGCCCAAGATCGCGGGTGGAAATCAATCACGATTGACTCAGACCCAGCACATATTGCCCGCAGTGCAGCAATCGCTAACCGGCTGGGCTTCAAGGTCTTCACCAATCCGACCAGCAGTGGCGACGG
>JAHEXM010000089.1 GCA_023252115.1 Micrococcales bacterium
GCAACGCGTCAACACAGGTGCGGCCATCGGTAGCGGCCTGCTCCACCCCTGGCAGTCCCGCAAGGCCCGCAAGGGAATCGGTCGAAATCACTGGGACACCACGGGTTCACTCTATGTATTCGACGAAAGATCAAAGTTGATAGGCCATCGGGGCTACCAACAATGGGCGCGGGTGTGCAGGCAAAGAGTCAGGTCACTACCGTTCGTTTGGTGACCGAAGAGACTCTGGAAAATCTGCTGACCGAGACCCGACACTTTCCGCCGAGCGCCGAGTTCGTTGCCCAGGCGAATGTTGGACTCGAGCTATATGACGAGGCCATCGCAGATCGGCTGGGCTTTTGGGACAGACAGGCCGGGCGGCTGAAGTGGGACAAAAGCTGGACCGAAGTCTTGGACTGGTCAGACGCGCCGTTTGCCAAGTGGTTCGTGGGTGGTCGACTCAACGTTGCGGTGAACTGCGTTGATCGCCACGTTGATGAAGGATTCGGCGATCAGGTTGCCATCTACTTCGAAGGCGAACCCGGCGACACCCGTGAAATCACCTACGCAATGCTCAAAGACGAGGTGTGTCGAGCGGCCAACGCACTAGCCGAACTCGGCGTTGGCAAAGGCGACCGCGTCGCCATCTACCTGCCGATGATCCCTGAAGCAGTGATTTCGATGTTGGCCTGCGCGCGACTCGGCGCAGCACACTCGGTGGTTTTCGGTGGCTTCAGTGCCGAGGCTTTGCGCAGTCGCATCGAAGACGCGCAAGCGAAAGTCGTGATTACCTCCGATGGCGGATACCGGCGCGGTAGTGCGACGGCATTGAAACCGGCAGTCGATGAAGCAGTCTCCAAATCGCCGTGTGTCGAACGCGTGCTGGTAGTCCGCCGGACGGGACAGGAAGTCGCTTGGACCGACCGCGACTTGTGGTGGCACGAATTCGTCGATACCCAGTCGCCAGATCACACACCCGAGTTCTTCGACAGTGAGCAGCAACTCTTCATCCTCTATACATCGGGAACGACCGGTCAACCGAAGGGAATCGTTCACACGTCGGGCGGCTACCTAACACAGGCCGCATACACCCACGATGTGGTGTTCGACCACAAACCAGGCAAGGACGTGTATTGGTGCACGGCCGACGTCGGCTGGGTCACCGGTCACAGCTACATCGTGTACGGACCGCTGGCAAACCGCGCGACGCAAGTCATGTACGAGGGAACGCCTGATACTCCGCACAAGGGACGTTGGTGGGAGATTTGCGAAAAATACGGCGTGACGATTCTGTACACGGCACCGACCGCGATTCGCACCTTCGCCAAATGGGGTCACGAAATCCCCGGCCAGTTTGATTTGTCCAAGATTCGCTTGCTTGGCTCAGTTGGCGAACCGATCAACCCGGCTGCCTGGATGTGGTACCGCCGGGTAATTGGCGGGGATCGCTGCCCGATTGTGGACACGTGGTGGCAAACCGAAACTGGGGCCATCATGATCAGTCCGCTTCCGGGTGCCACCACCTGCACACCTGGGTCGGCCATGAGTGCGCTGCCCGGGATCGTGGCAAACATCGTCGACGACAACGGAAACTACGTTCACGAAACCGAGGGCGGCTACCTCGTGTTGAGTGAGCCATGGCCCGCGATGCTGCGCGGCATTTGGGGTGACGAGGAACGTTTCCGCGAAACGTACTGGTCGCAATTTCCTGGAAAGTACTTCGCGGGCGACGGCGCAAAGTTCGATGTCAACGGAGCAATTTGGGTTTTGGGTCGTGTCGATGACGTCATGAACGTGTCGGGCCACCGCATTTCGACTGCCGAAGTCGAGTCGGCACTGGTCTCACATGACGCGGTCGCCGAAGCAGCCGTCGTCGGTGCAACCGACGAGACAACTGGCCAGGCGATTGTCGCGTTTGTCATCTTGCGTGAGCACGCTGAAGTGTCAGACGACACGGTCGAAGACGCTCGCAAACACGTCGCGACCGAGATCGGCGCTATCGCCAAGCCAAAGCGCATCCTGATCGTCAAGGAACTACCCAAGACACGGTCGGGAAAAATCATGCGGCGCTTGCTTCGCGACGTTGCCGAGAACCGTAGTCTCGGGGATGTCACCACTCTTGCTGATCCGGCCGTGATGGGCCTTATTCAGACTGGATTGGCTTCAGGCGCTACCGACGAGGACTGAGGATTCACAACGCGCCGATATTGAAAGGCGCCACACCTACGGGACTGCTAACTTCAGCCAATGGATGACGTTGTCACTCTCGGCTACTTCTTGCTGGTTGTTGGCATCGGGCTGAGCTTCGCCGTTCTGTCGAACCGAGTGAGCGCATGGATTCGCGTTCCCGCACCCGCCTTGTTCTTGGTAGTCGCCGCGATTGCGTCAGAGATCTTTCCAGCGCTTGGCGGGCTATCGGTCGAGAATGTTCAACGGATCGTCACAGTCGCTCTCATTTTGATTCTGTTCGACGGCGGAATGCACATCGGAAGGCGGCGCTTCCGCGAGAATGCATCGTCGATTCTGTCGATAGGTGTGCTGGGAACGCTGTTGACCGCCGGTGCTCTTGCCGTCTTACTCAATCTGGTCTTTGGCGTGGATTGGCTGCCAGCTCTGATGCTCGGTACTGCTCTCGCGCCAACTGATCCTGCCGTCGTTTTTTCGGTACTGGGTCAGCGCGAGATTCAGGGCCGCACCGGCACAATTCTTGAAGGTGAATCAGGCGCCAACGACCCAGTCGGAATTGCCATGATGGCGGGGCTACTTGCTGCCGGTGCCGGCGGCGCAAGTGCAGTGACACATGGAATTGTCGAATTTGTTCTGCAACTCGGCGTTGGAGCAATCGTAGGCGTCGTCGGTGGTTGGCTTTTGCTGACTTTTGTCCAACGCGTTCCCCTGCGTTCGGATGCGCTGCACGTGATTCGCACGCTTGCTGGCGCTTGCGCTATCTATGGCTTAGCCACCATTGCCCACGGTTCGGGATTCCTGGCGGTATTCATCGCCGGAATCATGCTCGCCGACGTTGCATTGCCTTTCAAAGGTGAGATTGAGCGATTCCATTCCGCACTGGCCAGCCTCGGTGAAATCGTGGCTTTCACATTGCTCGGATTCATGATCAGCATCAGTGCGCTGATAACAGAGGGAGCATTGCTCGCTGGCTTCATCATCGCGATCTTGCTTGCAATCGTGGTTCGGCCGATCTTTGTTGGAATGATCACGCTTCCGTTACACATCAGAAAGGGTGAAAAAATCTTCATCCTGTGGGCGGGGCTGAAAGGCGCGGTGCCCATCCTGTTGGGAACGTTCATCCTCACGTCAGGTGTGACTGGGGCGCACCGTCTCTTTGACATCGTGGTCGTTGTCGTCCTTTTCTCGGTGGTTGTCCAAGGTGGCTTGGTCCCCACTGTGGCAAACAAACTGGGCATCCCGATGACAGTGCTTGAATCCGAACCGTGGGCTGGCGGCATGCGTTTTCGCAAGAAGCCGCAGGGCCTGCTTAGTTACCGGGTAGATCGAGATTCAGAGGCGGCGAAATCGACCGTTGGTGAACTGGCCGATCGCCATATTTGGGTAAGCATGCTCCGTCGTGATGGCCAGCTCGTGCCCATGACGATCGAGACTCGGCTTGCACCGGGTGATGACGTGTTGGTGACAACCGATCCGCAAAGAGTGGCTGAAGCAGCAGAAATGTTTGACACTCAAGACTGACCAAAAGTTGGTCCGATGCGAACGCATATTGACGATTGACCGTGCGCAGGCGCCGACATGTGCCCTAATCCCGCTAGCCTGTGGCCATGACGACACCACCCACGAATCAGGGCGAGCCAACAATCCGGGAGCTCATCACCTCTGCAGCAGCCGATGTCGCGGCTCTGCTATCAGCCCAGATCGAGTTAGCAAAGGCTGAACTGCGGCAAAGCGCCAAGCAAGCAGGCAGCGCATTTGCACTATTGATCGGCGCTGGAGTCCTTGCGTTCCTGGGACTCATCTTCTTGCTTGTCACCATCGCGTACGCGTTGGTTGCCCTCGGACTGCCGGTGTGGGCTGGTTTTGGAATCGTCACCTTGCTGCTCGTCATCATCTCTGCTGTGCTCGGACTATTGGGCAAAAAGCATGCCGAGAAGGTCAGAGCACCCGAACGAACCCTCGCTTCGCTCGAAGAAACCGCGCGCGCTTTGTCACCGGAAACCGACACTGCCGAAAGTGCCAACTGAGTCCAGCGCCAGCTGCGGACTTGCCGCGCTGCAACTGTGACAAAGTCTCGGACAACCGATGATCCAATACGAACCCGAAGACGCGATTTTTGCGACGGGGCCGTGGACACACCGTGACGTTTCAGCGAACGGTGCACGGTTTCATGTTGTCGAAGCCGGGACCGGTCCCCTTGTTTTGCTCGTTCATGGATTTCCCACGTTTTGGTGGATGTGGAAAGACCTATTGGCTGACCTTTCCAACAACGGTTACCGCGCAGTCGCCATGGACTTGCGCGGGTACGGCGGAAGTGACCACCCACCTCGCGGTTACGACTTCTTTACTGCATCGCGCGACATCGATGCGGTGATTCGCAGTCTCGGCGAACGCCAAGCAATCCTTGTTGGCCACGGCTTCGGTGGGCTGCTGACATTTTCGACCGCAGCTTTGCGGGGTGATGCGGTTAGTCGGTTGATTTCGATTGGAACTGCTCATCCCAATCGAATGCGACACGAGGCTCTGACAAATGCCGCACAACGAAAAGCGTCGTCTTTCGTGTGGGGCTTTCAGCGACCGTGGGTCCCGGAACGTCAACTCGTCGCCAACAACGCAGAGCAAATCGACAAGTTCCTGCACGAATGGTCCGGAAACGAGTCTTGGATTACCGAAGAAGTATCAGCTCGGTATCGAGCTGCATTCCTGGGATCCAACACGGCGCACTGTGCAATTGAGTACTACCGCTGGATGGTTCGCTCGATCCCTCGACCAGATGGACGACGGTTTGCTGCTGACGTTGCGCGGTCACCCATCACCGCACCCGTGCTTCAAATTCACGGCGCGCTAGACAACACCATTTTGCCGACTACCGCTCGCGGTTCCGATGCTTATGTCGATGCGCCCTACAAATGGCACCTACTGTCCGGACTTGGTCACTACCTCGCGGAAGAGGAACCAGCTCGAGTCAGCAAGATTGTCTTGGAATGGCTCGCCACCGAACCCAGCTAACCGAGGAACGCGCTACTTCGAGCAGCGTCCAACGCTAACGCCATGCGTCGCCTTCTTTCCCGCTGCTACGGCAGATGCGACTTCGTTGTCGGTCAGTGCATAGGCAGTTTGAGGATCGGCAGCAGCTTGCGCAAAGACGACTCCGTACACCGAACCGTTCGGTGCCAACAATGGACCGCCGGAGTTACCCGGCCGAGCAGTACCGCGCAGCGAATAGATCTCCCGTGCCACACCTGGATTGCCGTAGATATCCGTCCCCTTCGCAAGCTGCGACGAGATGACTCCGCGGATACGGGCCGCTGTGGCAGTCATCGGGCCGCCGCCCGGGTAGCCGGCGATAATTGCGTCGTCTCCGCGGGCCCCGGTTGCAGCCATTGACAGCACCGGCTTATGCAGATCCGGTACGTCCAACACTGCAACATCTACCCGCGAGTCGAAGTAAACGGTGGTTGCCTCTAACGCCTCGCGCACTCCTGGCACATGCACATTCGGATGCGGTACGCCGGCAACAACGTGGGCATTCGTTAGTACCCGATTTGGTGCGATAACAAATCCCGAGCCGGTGAAGGCTGACTCACACGACGGAGCGTTGCCTTCGACACGGACAACCGACTGTAACGCTGCCTGCACAGCAGGGTTCTTGACGACTGCAACAGTCGGTGCCTCGATTGGTGCTGGCGGCAGCACACCAAATCCGTCAAAAAGCTCCGGCAATCCTGAGTCATTGACCAGGCCGCGCAAACCGCCAACGAAATCGCGGGCTTGGTTCGGCACCACCCTGTCAAGGTTGGCCAGCAACGTCGACCCACGTACTTCGGCTGCAACAGTTGACGAAGGAAGGGCTGTTGCCGTTGACGCCAAAATCCAACCGATGACCGCCAGTGCCAACACATTGATGACGGCGCCACCCACGTGGTCCAACATGCGCGCTGGGTGCCAGGTGATCTTCTCGTTGAGCGACCGACCGAGTATCGACATACCGATTTGCCCGACGACCGCTAACCCCAAGACAAGTCCGACGGTCAAGGCAAGTCCAGCCGGCCCGTGCACATTCAGTTGGCCAAGGATCAGCGGCGCCAGGAACGCACCAAGCAAGCCACCGCCCAGAAACCCGATAAACGACAGCGTGGCGCCAACGAAACCTTGGCGCCAACCCGACCAGGCGAACGCGATGACCGCGCCCACCACAATCAGGTCGACGATGTTCACGGATTTACCCCAGTCTCGAGTGGATTACGCCATCCATCATCGATTGCCACGATGCGGCCAGGTTCCCAGGGTCGCTCCCAGCCAGCAATCGCAATTAGGCGCGAGAGCACCATGCCAGTAAATCCCCAGACCAACATTCCCCTGACTTCAAAACCTGGACCGACATATCCGGATGGATGCTGGACGCGAACTCGGCGACCCGGGTCAGCTAATTCGGCGATTGGCACCCGGTGAACGGCAGCCACTTCAGCGGGTTGCCCGACCTCTACTTCGGATGGTTCATGCCAATAAGCAAGGACTGGTGTCACGACAAATCCAGATGGTGGCAGCCACAACCCCGGAAGTTCGGCAAACACCGACACCCCAGCCGGATCAAGTGTGACTTCCTCATTGGCTTCTCGTAAGGCGGCGGCAACCGAGCTTTCGTCAGCAGGTTCAACCGCGCCGCCGGGGAATGCTGGTTGACCGGCGTGTGATCGCATGTCGGCTGCGCGTTGGATCAAAAGAACATCCGGTCCGTCGTCACCCTCACCAAACAGAACCAATACCGCCGACTGACGGCCAACGATGTCGTCAGGTTGCGTGTACCTC
>JAHEXM010000090.1 GCA_023252115.1 Micrococcales bacterium
CACCGATGGGCCCGAAGCGAAAGCCATCAATCATCAAGACACGGTCTTGGTTGGCTGGCCAATGATGACGCTGTGGATGCAACAACGGTTCCAGAATCTTCCGGCCGCATCGAATTGCACAGTCACTCCACCTGTTCCGCCCGCATCGGACGGCTAAGACGGTTTGGCGAAGTTCCAGCGCGCATTGGAATTGGGAAAGTTTTGTTCGCGCCAAGTCAATGCTGTGCGAGGAGCCAGTCGGTACAACCCAAATTGCGGATCTGATACGTCAACCTCGATGTCGTACTTGGCTTTGTAATCCGTTACGAACTGTTGAACGGTGGACGCTACGTCCGGCGCCAGTGCTTCAACACGCTCGCATGCCCCCTCGAGAATCACTGCGTCGTCACCCGATTCCAAATGAATGACGCACCGCGGTTCATGCTGAAGGTTGCGAGCCTTCACGGAATCGGGACTGGTCGAAAACCAGACTGCTCCTTCGAGCAACAGACCCCACACTGGTGTGGCATGGGCGCGACCACCTGCGCGAGTGGTGGAGACCCAGTAGTTGCGCGCCCGTTCGAGTTGGGCGGCTATCTCGGCCCAGGTTCCAGGTTCAAACGGATAGTCGGGGCCGGCCGTGTATCCCGCTGCGTATGGCGGCCGCGAAGGTACTGGTTCGTGCATGTCTCACCTTCTCACCCCGCGGATTGGGGGAAGGAACGGTGTGTGAGGATAGGTACATGGCTGAGACTCTGACTGCAACCTTGCACACCAACAAAGGCGACATCAAGCTCAATTTGTTTCCCGATCAAGCGCCAAAGACCGTGCGCAACTTCACTGGCCTTGCCGATGGCAGCCAGGAGTGGACCGATCCAAAGACGCGCAGCAACGGCGACGGCGGGCTGTATGACGGAACCAAATTCCATCGCGTCATCTCTGGATTCATGCTGCAAGGTGGCGACCCGCTGGGCACTGGCACAGGCGGCCCCGGTTACAAGTTCGCCGACGAGTTTCACCCGGAACTTCAGTTCGATCGGCCTTATTTGCTTGCGATGGCAAACGCCGGTCCCAACACCAACGGCTCACAGTTCTTCATCACCGTCGCGCCGACTACCTGGCTGACGCACAAGCACACGATCTTCGGCGAAGTTGCCGACCAGCCGTCACGCGACGTGGTTGACGCAATTGGTGCGGTGCCAACAGATGGCCAAGATCGTCCGCTCGATGATGTTGTGATCGAATCCGTGACAATTGATGGGGCATGACACCTGAGTAATCCGGATCCGGCGAGCGGCGGTCCGCGACAGCCGACACCGGATGACGGTGGGCAGGCACCAGTCTGTCCCCGACACCCCGATCGTCATACCTGGCTGACCTGCACTCGCTGCGGTCGGCCAATCTGCCCTGATTGCATGGTGTCTGCCGATGTTGGATTTCAGTGCGTCGATTGCGTCAAAGGTGCTCGCGCTGACCAGGTCCTCAAGCAGGCAACACCATTTCCCGTTGCCACCAGTAGTCCAATTAGAACGGCGTATGTCACCTGGGTACTCATTGCGATCAACGTCGTCGTGTTCATGTACGAACTCGCCAAAGGCGTCGATGTCCTGGCCGATAGTTATGGGCTGTCGCCCTACTCAGTTGCCAGTGGCGAATGGTGGCGTCTGTTTAGCGCGCCCTTCCTGCACGGCAATTTCTTGCACATCTTGTTCAACATGTTCGTGTTGTTCTCGATCGGCCCGCCGATGGAACGAATCCTGGGCCACACACGATTTGTTGTCCTCTATTTGGTTGCAGCCTTGGGGGGATCTGTTGCGTCGTACTTTTTCTCGCCCGTCACTGCGATCTCAATTGGCGCGAGTGGGGCGATATTTGGACTGATGGGCGCGATGTTGATTGCCGGTCTGATCCTGAAGTTTGACATCCGCCAAATCATTTTCTGGGTGGGGCTGAATCTCGTTTTCGGATTCGTCGTCAACGGTGCAGTGGACTGGCGTGCACATTTGGGCGGCTTGATCACGGGTGCGGCAGTGACCGCTGCCATGTTGATCCCTGCGCGCAAGGGAAACGTCGTTCTAGAAGTTGTCGGCGTACTGGTGATTGTGGTGGCTTTAGTGGGTATGACGTTTCTACGAACCGAAATCGTCAAACACGACCTCGATACCACTGTCGGTATCCCGGGTGTTGCAGCCCAGGGTTCGTCAGGCACCATTGATATGAACGACCGTTCACTTCACACCGCTTATTCGAAGAGCTATGAAGGAGCAAGTCATGAGCCAGCGTGACGCAGTCATCGTTGAAGCCGTCCGCACGCCTGTAGGTGTCGGAAAACCTGAAAAGGGTGCGCTATCTGGAATCCATGCGGTTGATCTTGCCGCGATTCCGCTTGCTGAGCTGATCACGCGTACGGGCATCGACCCGGCGATCATTGACGACGTCATCTGGGGTTGCGTTTCGCAAACCGGCGAGCAGGGGTTCAACGTCGGGCGGCATGCAGTGCTCGCGGCTGGATACCCGGAATCGGTGCCTGCCACCACAGTCGACCGTCAATGTGGTTCGAGCCAGCAGGCGCTGCATTTTGCTGCTTCGTTGGTGCAGTCCGGGCAGGCCGACGTCGTAGTCGCCGGTGGTGTGGAATCGATGTCGCGCATCCCAATGGGGTCAAACCTGGCCGGTGGTGACGGACCGTTTAGCCCCAAGCTGATGGAGCGGTACAACAACCACATCTTCAACCAAGGCATCGGCGCCGAAATGATCGCCGAAAAATGGGGCCTGAGCCGGACCTACCTTGACGAGATGGCGGTGACGTCGCATGAACGTGCAGCCGCTGCCACGGCCGATGGGCTTTTTGCCGACGAGATCGTCGCAGTGGGCGACTTTGCTACTGACCAAGGCATCCGCCCCGGCTCGAACGTCGAGAAGCTCGCAACGCTTCCGACGCCGTTCAAAGAAGGCGGCGTTGTCTCGGCGGGCAATGCATCGCAGATCTCCGATGGCGCTGCTGCGCTTTTGGTGATGACCAGCGAGAAAGCGCGTGACCTGGGACTTACCCCAATCGTTCGCTTCCACACGGGTGCAGTTGCTGGTGATGATCCGATTATCATGCTGACCGGTCCGATTCCGGCGACGGCCAAGGTGTTGAAGAAGTCTGGACTTCGCCTCGACGAAATCGGTGCGGTAGAAATCAACGAGGCGTTCGCTTCGGTCGTCGGTGCCTGGCTAGCTGAGACCGGGGCCGACCCCAAGCTCACCAATCCCAATGGCGGTGCGATGGCGCTTGGGCATCCGCTCGGTGCGTCCGGTGCGCGTTTGACTAGCACTCTGGTACATCACATGAAGCGCAATAACATCCAGTACGGACTTCAGACCATGTGTGAAGGTGGCGGTATGGCGAATGCCACCATCTTGGAACTCGTTTAGCTATCGATCGATCGATAGCGGCCCGGACAGGAGAGTGCCGTTTCCGGTGGCAACCACACGGCGCATCTGGATTTTGACGTTCTTGTAGTTGTTCTTTGCGAAGGACGCTGGAATCGGCTGCAATGATTCGCCGATAATCGTTAGGGCAACGGTCCGTATTGGTGAGCGCCCCCGGCCCGCCATTTGGGTATCCGAGACTGCGATCACCTTGGCAAAGACTCGCTGGTGATCGCTTGAAGCGGGCACAACGAATGTGGCGATCAGCACTGTCGAACGATGTTTCTTGCGTTGTGCCGTGTAGTTGTCGCGAAGACTTTTCCATTTCGCCGTAACGGGAACGCCGGCCAATTGGTCCGGCAAACTCGAGCGTATTTCCGCAAGCTTCGCCTTCGCATCATGGGCCGTGGCGTACTGGCCTGCTTCCATCGACAGAAGCGAGCTGATGTCACCGGTGTGCGGATCAGAACCAGACGTCCACCCCGAGGTTGTGCAGCCACTTGCCGCCAAGATGCAATCAGCGAACTGGACATCCAACGGCTTAGCTGCCGGAAAGCCAGCCTGCAATCCGAACGAGCGTGGGGTTGGGACGGCTGCGAGGGCAGGAGCCAGCGCGACTGCTGACAGGACCCCGCCAACGACGGTCACTGCAGTTGCGCGAGCAAACAGACGGCTCATACCGCCACAGTGCGCCGATCGGATTATTGACTCAACTGACGCTACCCAGTCGGCCTAAGCATGTTCGCGTAGCGGGACATCCTGCAGTGGGATTCGGCCGAAGAGTTTTTGCCGCTCGTGGAACTTTCGGTTCGCCACGGCCGCGAATGCGCGCGCCTTTTTGAACGCTCTTCCAGCGCCGTGTGCATCTTGATTCCAGCCGATTGTCTGGCGTATGCGAGCCTCTATCGAATCGAGGTATTCATTGCTCTGCCCGGCGATCACTGCCTGCCATGGGGAGCTGAACAGATCAGTTCGCGGCACGATGCGTTGACCAATGAAGGGCTTGTCGATCCAGTGCAGGAACTCGGGGAGAGCTCCTACCTCGGCGATTCCGTTGAGTTCGTAGATTCGATCATGTGACGAGCTGGTGCCAAGAAGGATTCGGAACTCGCGCGAGTTGTAAAACTCCCAGTCCAAGTCAATTGGTCCGAAGTCCTCAGCGGTTAGGTAGTAGTGCGCGGCAAGAGTGAAGACATCGAAGTCACTTCCGTGCACTTCGTCCATTTCAGGTGATGCATGCTGCCCCATCATCCGAGCACCGACTTCGACCATGCATGGCCCTTGTTCGTCGACGATTACTTCCATGTGGAAAGGACTGCGTTTGAGGCCGGACGCGCGCATGACCTCAGTTGCATATCGAGCCAATGGTTCAAAGACAGGATCATCCGAATGAATAAGCGGGTGCGCCACAGGCACGTTGTCGCGCCCATTCATGTCCTGCACGAGGGATTCAAAGACGGCCAGAATCGTGACGTTGCCGCTGCCATCGATTTGACCGTTGACCCAGAACTCGCGACCGTCGAGTAACTCCTCCATCAACACAGCAGGCCGGTCTACCGCTTGGAGATAAGTAGCGAGTTCATCATCTGAGGTCTGGTCATCGAAGAAGCCGACATTTTGATTTCCGTATCCATCGATGGGCTTCAGCACAAAGCGGGCGAAGCGCCCGTCAGACAAGCTGGCTCGGATCTCGGTGACACTGCCAACGCGAGCTGTTCCATTGATTCGCGGCGCATCGGGCAGTGAGCGCAGCAGCTCCTTTAGCGCGAACTTGTCGCGAAATAATTCAATGACCCCTGGTTGGGCCCAATCAAGACCCAACGCTTCGGCAAGTTCTTCAGATGCGACAACTGCCAAGTCGTTGTGGGGGACAACCGCAGCGATGTCGTGCTTCTGCTTCAAGATCGGTACTAGATCAAGAACGCGAGAGCGGGGCACTGCATAACTCGCTTCGATCATCTCTGAGCGCAGTTCGGGATAGCGCCATGCCTCGTAGTGGAATTGCTCGGGGTCCGTGTAGAAGCAGACTGACTTCATGCCCCAAATTCGGTAGTACCGCTCAATAAATCGGATCGCATATGGGTGGTACGGATCCATGATCAGGATTTGCTGGGGCATGGCAAACCTTCCGAGAATTAGAGTTATCCACAGAGTTGTTAACAGATGGGGATTAACTCACAACGGTGTAACTCCCTTGGCGGTATTACTTCCAGCGCGTGGAAATCACGAAACCGACGCCGATGAACCCGAAGCCGATCACGACGTTCCAATACGTCAAATCCTTAAGGACCGGTGCATCGGGAGCGATGTAGTACGCCACGATCCACAACAACCCAATGACGAAGCAGGCAATCATCGCTGGCGCAATCCACCGCGGTGACCCAATCCGTACGGCCTTCGGCTTCTTTTTGGGCGGCGGTGTGAAGTTCGCCTTCTTTCGTGATTGTGACTCGGGCATTCCGGCATACCTCCTAGGGCACGTACTGTATCCACGTGAGCAAAAAGGCGCGAATCCTCGTCATTGATAACTACGACAGCTTCGTCTTCAACCTCGTCCAATACCTAGCCCAACTTGGGGCCGAGTGCGATGTTCGGCGCAATGATGAGGTAGCGCCAGACTTCGGGGTGAGTTACGACGGCGTCTTGCTTTCACCTGGCCCCGGAACGCCTGAGGATGCCGGGGTGTGCGTCGAGGCTGTCCATGCGTTGGCTGGAAAGGTGCCGGTATTTGGCGTGTGCCTTGGCCATCAGGCGATTGCCGTTGCCTACGGGGCAACGGTCGGACGCGCACCCGAATTGCTGCACGGCAAGGTGTCGCAGGTGAATCACGAAGGCGTCGGCGTACTGGCGGGCCTGCCATCGCCTTTTACCGCAACGCGTTACCACTCGTTGGCAGTCGAGGAATCCACGATCCCCCCTGAACTCGAAGTCACCGCGCGAACTGATTCAGGTGTGGTGATGGCTCTTAGGCATCGTGATTTGCCGCTGGAAGGCGTTCAGTTTCACCCTGAGTCAGTACTCACCGACTACGGACATCGAATGTTGGCGAACTGGCTTGTTGAGTGCGGAGACCTCGGGGCGATCGAGCGAAGTGTGGGACTAGCCCCAGTCGTATCCCGCTAGTTACGACTTTCGGGCCCATCGGTGTTCCGCAAGGTGGAACTTTGTGTGGCGACTATGGACGGAATGTTCCACTTTGCGGGACGTTAGGGAGTTTGCGCGGGACCGTCGGGTTGATTCGGCGGTTGTACGACCGAATCAGGATTGCCCGGGGCGTTTGCCCGCGGTGGCGAAGAGACACCGTTAGTCGATGACGTCGAGGCGACGGTGATGGTGATCAAGCTGCCCTTCTTTGCCTTGGTATTGGCAGTCGGGGCTTGGGCTAAGACAGTCCCAGCAGGGTGAGTCGCATCGACTTGATTGACCACTGCAACTTGGAAGCCCAGGTTGGACAACGTCGCGTTTGCCTGGGCCTGGGAGTTACCGACGACGTTGGGCACCACGATGTTGCCGGTCGACGTCACCACGTTGACCTTCGATCCTGCGTCCACCGAGACTCCGGCGC
>JAHEXM010000091.1 GCA_023252115.1 Micrococcales bacterium
GAATCATTGAGCTTTTGCTCGCTACCACGATCCCAACCATGTTTTTGGCTGCCCACGGTTTGCCCGGCTTGTGGCTGACTCTGGCCACGCTGACCGGTGGTTGCCTCGCCGCGGGCGGGGCCAACACCCTCAATTCGTACTTCGATCGCGATATCGACAAGTTGATGAGCCGTACGGGTCATCGACCTCTGGTGACCGGCGATGTTTCGCCGCGAGCCGCACTCATATTTGGGCTGGTACTCAGCGCGCTGTCGGTTTTGTGGCTGGCGATATTGGTCAATCCGCTGTCGGCAGTCCTGGGCGCTGGCGCTATCGGGTTTTATGTCTTGATCTACACCTTGGGTCTAAAGCGGCGAACACCGCAAAACATCGTGTGGGGTGGGGCTGCTGGGTGCTTCCCGGTACTTATCGGTTGGTCGGCTGTTCAAAACAACCTCACCTGGGCACCGCTGGTTTTGTTTTTGATCGTGTTTTTGTGGACACCACCGCACTACTGGCCGCTGTCCTTGCGCTTCAAGGATGACTATGCGGCGGCCGGCGTACCGATGCTTCCGGTGGTCACCGAACTTCGCAATGTTGCACGCCAGATCGTTTTCTACTCGTGGGCCATGGTCGGTGCATCGTTGTTATTGGTTCCGGTGGCGCCGATGGGGTGGATCTATTCGATCTCGGCGATCGTCCTGGGAGCTGCCTTCATCTATGAGGCGCATGCCTTGCTCGCGCGAGCAACCCGTGGCGAAGATGTCCGCCCAATGAGGCTGTTTCACTGGTCGATCACGTATCTGTCGCTGCTCTTTTTGGCCATTGCTGTGGACGCTTGCTTTAGCTGATGAACTGATTTGACACTCCAAATACCCTTTGCCAAACTCCGAAAATGCCGAATCATCGCCTGACAAAGCTTGGCAACTACCTTCCACCGCCGACGCAGAGCGACATAGACGTCGAGGCAGCGGAGAATTTCAATCAGTCGGCGAGGTCTCCGCGAAATGCTGTTGTCATCTTGCTCGACAGTCTTAATCGCCACATGCTCGGCGCGTACGGCGGTGATGAATTCGCTACACCGAACATCGATTCATTTGCAGCAGGCGCGACCCGATTCATGCGTCATCAGTCAGGCTCGCTTCCCTGCATACCGGCGCGCCACGACCTGCTGTGTGGTGCGCTTGACTTCCTCTGGCGGCCGTGGGGATCGATCGAAGTTTGGGAAGACTCACTGCCGAGTCTGATCAGTAGGCGCGGCGTGACATCGGCGCTCTTCAGCGACCATCCTCACCTCTTTGAAAGTGGCGGCGAAAATTACCACCACTTTTTCTCAAGCTGGGACTACACCCGCGGCGGCGAGAGTGACCCGTGGAAAACGCAGAAGGACCCGTCGGCCTATGGCGCGCCGTGGTTGCCCGAGGCAAAGCCGTCGGGACACGACCGGCCCTGGGAAAAGAGTCGCACCTACTTCCGCCGCGAAGAAGACTTCCCTGGTCCTCGGACGATGACTGCAGCTGCTGAATGGCTCAAAGCCAACGGCAAATCTCATGATCGATTCTTTCTACTGGTTGATGAGTTTGATCCACATGAACCGTTCGATACTCCAGCCGAATGGGCTGAGATGTACGACGACTCGTGGGAAGGTCCGCGACTCGTTTGGCCTCCGTATCTGACCAGAGCGATCGAAGACGGTCATCTCACCGAGCGCCAGGCTTGGCATATTCGGGCCAACTACGGCGGCAAGCTCAGCATGATTGATCATTGGTTCGGCAAAATCGTGGAAGCACTCACTGAGCAGGGACTGTGGGAAGACACCGCGGTGATCCTGTGCACCGACCACGGGCACTACCTGGGCGAGCACGATACTTTTGGCAAGCCATCGATCCCCATTTTCCAAACCATGGGGCTACTGCCGCTAATGATTCACTGGCCAGGTGTCGAGGCTGGTGAATGTGACGCCTTGACGTCAACTGTCGACATCTTTGCCACGTTGACCGACATGTTTGACGTGCAACCAACCAACGAGACTCACGGCAGGTCGCTCATTCCACTTTTGATGGGTGAAAAGCGCTCGATTCGAGACTGGGTCTTGATGGGTATCTGGGGTCGTGAAGTTCAGATCGTGACCGACAAAGCCAAGTACGTCGCGGCTCCTCCCGATGCAAACGCGCCTCTTTCGCTGTGGTCGAACAGATGGTCAACAATGCCGATTCCGCCGTGGCCGTTCGACATGATGTGGCGCCCGGATCGGCGGGCAAATCTTGACTTCATGCCGGGAAGTGACGTTCCGGTGATCCGGCAGCCGTTTGTGGAAGGCGACATGTTGCCGCCGTGGGCGCTTCGGGATTTCGTCGGAAGTATGGCGTTTAATCTCGATACTGATCCAGACGAGACAGTCAATGTGGTCAACGAGGCGAGTACGAGTCAACTCCGTGACGAGCTTCGCGACGTGCTTGCCGAAGTCGAGGCTCCGGCCGATCACTTGGTTCGATTGGGCTATTCCTGATCGCTTTTATTCACCAAGGCAACGAGTTCGTTGACGCGGCTTGGGTCCAGGCCCGGGATGAAGCCACCGATCTTGATCAGGGGAGTACCTGCGATCATTCGCCCGATTCCCGACTTAGTGTCAAAGGGAGTCTCGGTTCCGGTCACGGCCTTGAGTTCGTCTGACAATGCGGGGCCACCAACCGGATGCTCCAGCCATTCGCCAACCACTGACATGGCGTTGAGGACCTGCACGACACCGTCGCCTTCGTGCGTGATGACCTGCGTAAGCCGCAAGTCGCGGCTCGATGCGCCGACCCGGATTTCAAAATCGCCGGCCTCAATTCGCCATTGCTGATCTTGAGTCGACCAAAACGAAAAGGCGCGCTCATCGAGTGAGATCGTTATCCGTTGGGACTCGCCTTTTTCCAGGAAGGTCTTCGCAAACCCTTTTAGTTCATGGATTGGGCGAGAAACGGAACACTCGATGTCCCGCACGTACACCTGGGCCACCTCTGCGCCGGCGCGATCGCCGGAGTTCGTAACCGTAAATGAAACATCGGCGCCCTGATCCCTTTTTTCGACCGTGAGTCCCGAATACATGAAATCGGTGTAACTCAGCCCGTGCCCGAATGGGTAGGCGACCGGAATCGCAGTCGTGTCGTAGAAGCGGTAGCCAACAAAGATCCGTTCCCCGTACAGCACATGCTGGTGCTCACCCGGAAAGTTCAAATAGCTGGGGTTGTCTTTCAGATCCAGCGGAATTGTTTCAGTCATTCGGCCGCTCGGATTGCTGCGTCCAAAAAGCAAATCGGCAATTGCCTGGCCACCAGCCTGACCGAGCAACCACGATTCCAGAATTGCGGGCACCGTGTCGCGCCATTCCATCGAGACCAACGACCCGTTTGAGAGCACGACCGTGACATTCGGATTGGCCGCGACAACAGCCTTCAACACTTGCAATTGAACTGCGGGCAGGGACATATCCGATCGATCGAATCCTTCTGACTCGTGCGAGTCGGGAAGCCCAAGGAACAACACCACGCGATCAGCGTCGCCTGCGAGTTCCCTCGCCTGCGCCAACATCTGGGGGTCTTGAGAGTCATCGAGGTTGTAGCCAGGCGCGAACGGGATGTCCGGGATGTCTGCACGGATAGCCGTCAGGGCATCCTCAACAGCGGTCGGATTGACCTTGGAGCTCCCAGCTCCTTGATAGCGCGGTGTTCGCGCGAGCTCTCCGATGATCGCGATCGATCCGGCAGCGGGATCCAGTGGCAGGGTATTCGCTTCGTTCTTCAGCAATACGGCGCACTCCGCGGCCACCTCGCGGGCAAGCTGCTGATGTGCGTCCGCATCAATTGGGTTGCTGGGGGGAAGATTGTTGGTTGTTCGAGCTACCAGTGTCAAAATTCTGTCGGCCGCCTGATCGATGATCGCTTCGGGCAGCAGCCCGGCTTTTACTGCAGCGACAACGTCTTCATCGCCCGTCGGTGCGGGCATCTTCAGATCGAGGCCAGCAGCGACTGCCGCTACTCGATCATTGACCGCGCCCCAGTCCGACACGACCACACCGTCAAAGCCCCACTCATCGCGAAGCACTTCGGTCAACAGCCAATGATTTTCGCTCGCGTATGTTCCGTTGATCTTGTTGTAGGAACTCATCACCGTCAGGGGTGCCGCTTCTTTGATGATGTATTCGAATGCGGCCAAGTAGATTTCACGCAGTGTGCGGTCGTCGACGTCAGCGCTTATCCGCAAACGGTCAGTCTCCTGATTGTTGACGGCGAAGTGTTTGACGGAGGCTCCAACTCCTTGTGCCTGCGCGCCTTTGATCCATCCGGTTGCCATGAGGGCGCTCTGACACGGATCTTCCGAGAAGTATTCAAAATTGCGCCCGCACAGCGGTGAGCGCTTGATGTTGACACCTGGTCCAAGAACGACTGAGATCGCTTGAGCGCGCGCTTCCTGGCCGACTGCTGCGCCCACACGTCGGGCCAGTTCCGGATTCCAAGATGCAGCAAGACCCACCGCTGGTGGAAAACAAGTCGCTGGAACACTCCCACTCAGTCCGAGGGCATCGCCGCCTTCAAGCGGCTTTCGCAATCCATGTGGACCGTCTGATACCTGGATTGATGGGACTTTTTGATTTTCTACCGGCTTCGTCCGCCAAAAGTCCAAGCCGCTGGTTAGCCCGACTTTTTCTTCAAGCGTCAGCTCAGCAAGGATGCTGGCATTCGCGAGCTCAGCCATGAGCATTCTCATTCCTGTTGGCGAATTCACCTGGGACTGCGCTTAGCCAGGGTGCGACGGCAGAATCTGCCCACTCAAGCTAGGGCAAAAGCGATCGCTGAGGCAGTCCGAATCACCCGACCGGAGACTCCGTCAGCATCCGAGTGGACACGGCAAGTTCAACGCCGCAATTATCAAAGTCAATTACGTTCCGCAGCACTAGCGCACCCAGCTGACTAGGCAAGGAGATTTCATGGCCCAGGATGGTGCCTCGATTGGCGACTCCCCTTCGGAATCCACCCAGGACGTTACAGCCCCGCAGGACACGGACCGGCGGCGTTGGCTCGCGCTGTCGTAGTCCTAATCGCGGAACTCATGATCACGATGGATGCCTCGCTGGTCATTGTCGCGTTACCGTCGGCCACCAAGGCATTGGACATCTCAATCCAGGATCGGCAGTGGGTTCTGTCGGCTTATGCGCTGACATTCGCCGGATTCCTGCTCCTTGGTGGACGTCTGGCTGACTTCTTTGGCCGAAAGACCATGTTCATCATTGGTCTCGCCGGATTCGCGACAGTTTCAGGGCTCGCTGGTCTGGCTACCAGCGATTTGCTCTTCATCCTGGCCAGAGCAGGTCAAGGACTCTTCGCCGCGATTTTGGCACCAGCACTGCTTGCGCTAGTGAATGTCAGTTTCCACGAGGTTGCAGATCGGGCAAAGGCGTTCTCGGCGTTTGCCGCAGTCGCCGCGGTAGGTGGTGTCTTTGGACTCCTGTTTGGCGGCACGCTGGTGGAGTTCCTGTCGTGGCGGTGGTGCCTGTTGGTCAACGTGCCGGTGGCCATCATTGCCATTGTTCTCGCGGTGCCCATCGTGCGCCCGAGCCGGGCCGAAGGAAAGCACCGGCTCAATGCCAAGAGTGCCATCGTGGGCACCTTGGCCATCATGTTCCTTGTTATCGGCTTCGGAAAGGCGTCTCCGCACCCGTTTAATCCCACCACCGACATTTGTGTTGTTCTCGGTTTGATCCTGGGTGCCGTCTTTATCTTGATTCAACGTAAGTCACGAGATCCGTTGTTGCCGCTGTCAATCTTGACTGACCGCAATCGGGGTGCGGCCTTCTTGAACGCCATGATCTTCGGCGGCGTAATCGCTGGATTTGTTCTCTTTTCGTCCTACTATCTGCAGACTGTGCTGAACTTCGCAGGTCTCAATACCGCACTGGCTCTGCTGCCATTCGGTATTGCCTACGCTGTGGTCGCAGTGATCAGCGGGCGTATTTTGCCCCGATTTGGCCCGCGCACTCTGATCACGATCGGGTACGCGATTGCCGCCGTGGGTTTGTTCTGGATCTCAACAATCGGTACGACCGATCACATCCTGACCGACGTATTCCCGGGCATGGTGCTCTTCGGTGGAGGTTGTGGGTTGGCCTCAGCTGCGGTCTACGACACTGCTCTGAGTCGCATCCCGCACAACGATGCCGGTATCGCGTCAGCAACCGTCAACACGTCGCAGCAGATCGGCGACGCCCTCGGTTCCGCGATCCTGAATACGATCGCAATCGGCGCAACTGCGACTTATTTGGTCGTACACGGGAAAAGCGAGGTAGCAGCTGCGTCGGTGGCTGGATTCTCCAGAGGGTTCATTGCTGCCGGTGTTTTGATGGTTATCGGCGCGCTCATTTCCTTCTTCATGATCAATATCAAACCGAAAGCGCTGGTTGATTAGCTCCAGCATTGTTCGCAAATCAACGCACGAAAGGGCGAAGGCCTCTTAGTCGAAATGCGATAGGGGCCCCACTCCGCTAGAAAGATGCAGGAACAGTTTTCGCAGAGAGTGGAGGATGCAGTGGCGGCCAATATCGGCAGCGCAGAGGACTTTCCGGAAGGTGAAGTTCGGGTCGTCAAATATGACGGTCGAGACGTCTGCATCGCCCGGATCGAAGGCGCACTTTTCGGCGTCGACAATATGTGCTCGCATGCTGAAGCACTGCTTTCTGATGGTGAGCTGTACGCCGAGGACTACGAGATCGAATGCCCACTGCACGGTTCCACCTTCAGCTTGAAAGACGGCGAGCCACAAGATCTGCCAGCCACTGAGCCGGTTCGTGCATACGAAGTGCGCCAAGACGGCGATGAGGTTGTCATCGTCGGCCAAAGCAACGACGCCTGATCGGACAGAGCCGGAACGACCTTCTGGTTCAGATCAGTACCACTGCTGATCTGGGACGCTGCAGCCGACACAGATAG
>JAHEXM010000092.1 GCA_023252115.1 Micrococcales bacterium
ACCAAAGTCATGTCACCAGTGTCTCAGCCCCAATGCTGCCTCCCAAGCCGGGAGGCAACCTAGGATGCGTCGCATGCCTGCCAACGAGAATCTCACCCGAGCCGAATGCGCTGAGCGATCGACAAAGATCAGTAACGTCAGCTACCGCGTTGATCTTGATCTCACCGGTGTTGGCGAGCCGGACCCTGCTTCCACGTTTCGTTCAACAACGACGGTCGATTTTTCTTCTGAGCCAAACGCGTCTTCATGGATAGATTTGATCGCCGACTCCGTCGACTCGATTGAGCTCAACGGCGAGGCGATCGATCCCGCTACAGCGTTCGACGGCGCGCGCATCTTGCTTTCCAGTTTAGATGAAATCAACAACCTGACGATCGTTGCCAACTGCACCTATATGCGCTCAGGCGAAGGACTTCACCGCTTCATTGATCCGGTTGATCGGGAAACGTATCTATACACGCAGTTCGAAGTTGCAGACTCACGACGAATGTATGCCTGTTTTGAACAACCTGACTTGAAGGCAACCTGGCAGCTCACAGTGACAGGTCCAGCACACTGGCAAGTCATCTCCAATTCACCAACGCCTGACCCCATTCGCGCAGGCGATGCCTCCAACACGTGGCGGTTTGAACCAACACCGCGAATCTCGACTTACATCACTGCTTTGGTAGCTGGTGCCTTTCATGTTGTCCGCGACAGTTACACGGGACCGCATGGGACTTATCCGCTTGGGGTGTATTGCCGCGCATCGCTTGCCGAGTACTTGGATGCCGATGACATCTTCTTGCTAACCAAACAAGGGTTTGAGTTCTACGAAAAGGCTTTTGACTTCGGCTATCCGTTCGCCAAGTACGACCAACTCTTTGTTCCTGAGTTCAATGCAGGCGCAATGGAAAATGCTGGCTGCGTAACATTTCTTGAAGACCTGGTTTTCCGTTCCCGGGTAACAAACGCAGCATATGAACAGCGTGCAAATACCATCCTGCACGAACTTGCGCACATGTGGTTTGGTGATTTGGTCACGATGTCGTGGTGGGACGACCTATGGCTGAATGAATCGTTTGCTGAATACGCCTCGCATTTTGCCAATGTCTCGGCGACTCGTTTCACCGATGCGTGGACAACGTTTTTGAATCAACGCAAGGCGTGGGCATATCGCCAAGATCAACTACCTTCGACGCACCCAATCGCGGCAGACATGGTTGACCTCGATGCGGTGCGGGTGAATTTCGATGGCATCACTTACGCCAAGGGGGCTGCAGCCTTGCGGCAACTCGTGGCTTGGGTCGGCGAAGAAGAGTTTTTTGACGGCATCCGGCAATACTTCAAAACACACCAGTGGGGCAATACGCGACTCTCGGACCTGCTTGATGCACTCAGTGCGGCATCGGGCCGTGACCTCAACGAATGGGCCAAGCAATGGCTACAGACTTCCGGCGTGAACTTGTTGCGGCCCGTCGTGACTGTCAACGCTGACAACACTTATGCCAGCGTTCGGATCGAGCAAGAGCCGCCCAGTCAACCCGATGGCGTTGCACCGACACTCCGCGCACACCGCGTTGCGGTTGGTCTCTATGACCGGACGAATGGCTCACTAGCCCGGCGCCACCGTGTTGAGCTCGACTTGACCGGAACCGGTGTCGACATTCCCGAACTCGTTGGTGTGCCCGCGGCGGATTTGTTGTTAGTCAACGATGACGATCTGACGTTTGCCAAGATTCGCCTCGATGATGCGAGTTTGGCGACCGCAGTCGAAGCTATTGGCGAGTTCACTGAGTCGTTGCCAAGGGCTCTGGTCTGGGGTGCTGCCTGGGACATGACTCGCGATGCCGAAATGTCGACAGGTGCCTATCTGAAATTGGCCTTGTCGGGTATCCCGAACGAAGACGACGTGGGCGTCGTTCAACAAGTCCTGCGCCAGTTGCGTGCAGCCATCGAGCTATATGCAGATCACGCGAACCGGCCGGTTTACCAAGTCGAGCTGGGCGCTGCGTTGCGCGGTTGGCTAACCGATGCCGCCCCGGGTAGCGATCATCAAGTCGCATTTGCAAGGTCGTTTGCCGCAGTCGCAACTTCCGAAGCCGATCTCGACCTGATTGCCGGACTTCTGGATGGCTCGGAAACCATCGAGGGTCTGGTCATCGACACCGACATGAGGTGGTCACTGCTCGAACGGCTGGTCATCCTTGCTAGAGCTGGCGATGCAGAAATCGACGCGGAAGTCGAACGTGACAACACGGCGACCGGCCACCGTCACGCTCAGCTCGTCCGCTCGGCGCGGCCAACGGTCGAAGCGAAAGCTGCCGCTTGGGATCAAGCACTAAATGACGCCGATCTGGCCAATCACCTCTTGGCGGCAACCATTGGCGGCATCATGATTAGCGAGCAACGTGAGTTGCTTCGACCTCACGTTTCGCAATACTTCGACTCAATTACGAGTACCTGGGCCAATCGCACTCCAGAAATGGCACAACAGATTGTTGCCGGTCTGTATCCAGCCCTGCTCGTCGAAGCCGAGACGATCACTCGCACCGAGGACTTCTTGAAACACACGCCGGAATTGGCCCCGGGCGCACGTCGCCTGATTGAAGAAGCCCTCGATGGATTGTTGCGAGCAATGCGTTGTCAGGAGCGCGACGCCCGCTGAGTTTGGCCGCTGCCCCACCCCCGCAATGTGGAACATCCCGTCCATAGTCAGCACACTTTGTTCCACTTTGCGGAACGGGAATGGGCCGACTAACCGGGTTGGTCGGTGTGCAGAGTCGCTGGAACACGCGCATGCTCGGCCAACACGAAAATGCCGTCACGCAAACCTGCGGCAATATCACCAATCGCGAAGCGAGAAGTCATGGCTAGCGAAGCGAGCTGACATGCGCGCTGATCGACTCGCTCAACGATGAGTGGGCCGGTCACAATCTCGAGAGTTCGCTGATCCGGGTCAACCGCGATCAAGACGCTAAGTCCCGGGTCGGCCATCTTTCGCTGGAGTGCAATCGCTGAGTCTCGACCAGCTGGCAGGGCACCTACGTAGATGCTAAAGCGCAGACCAGTAATCGCATGCGCCGTCGCAAGGTTCTTTTCCAGCGAGGCCGTCTGAGGCGTGGTAAACGGGCTGTCGAGCATCTGGTCGCCGACTCGCTCGGCGAACGGATCACCAGCGGGCACTGACTCCACCTTCCCCTCCCGAACCAGGCACCGTGGATGCAAGTTCAGGGATTTCTTGCATGATCATCTCTTCACCTACGACGGGGGCGTCAAGTTCGGCGACCGCAGCGGCAGACTCAAACTCCTCGGCATCTGTAACAGGACCGCTCAGTGCGGCATTGATCAAAACTGGTTCGTGCTCCCAAGGCTCTCCGGGGCGGTAGCGACCAGCCCGAGTCCACGCAGGCGCCAGGATGAAGGCGACCAGGATCAGCAGAACTACTGCCGGAATTCCGACAAAAATAATGAACGATGCCAGCGGTGTGAGGTTGCCGTTTGCCACAGAGAAACCGTATCGCCATGCGGGCCGCGGCGCCCGTCGAGTGCTCCTCGTGCCACGTCCCTCGCCCACATGGCCTAAACCCGCCGCAATTGCATACCGAAAAGGTGTTGCGAACAGGTGCCCTACGCGCTCTTGGTGTTGGCGGCGGAAAACCGTCAGCTGGAAGCTCAAGAGATAGGCGGAACGTCATGGAACCCCAACGGTTGAGGCTGGTGAGCGGATCTCGCAGCGGCGGGCTAGCGTCATTCAAGAGCGACATCGCCGACATTGCGCCCTCATCAAACATCTCGTATCAATGCACCCATGGGCATCGCTTCTTTGTTCGGTACTCATATGAGGCAGAGACGCTTCCCAACCAAGTCGGATGCAAGCACTGCCACAAATTGAGTTACGCGATCACTGCGGACCCCCGACTGACCGACGTGGTCGACGATGTGGCCAACTCACCTGCCGTGCGCCGACGCGTGACGCCGTTACGCTCCCTGCACATGAGGCGTAGCGAAAAGGACTTGCAGGCTTTACTTGATCGTGCGCTCGAACTACTTCACGGCTCGACTAACGCCAGCCGAGCCACCTAAAGCCTGCAACAACAACAAAACATTCGGTAGTTGCGGAAAATCTTCGAGCAACACTGGCTTTCCATCGGGCCCGCACAGCGGAATGCGCCAGTTCGGATACTCCTTGTTGGTACCCGGCTGATTCTGAGTTCGCCGCTCGCCAACGAGGTCAGCCAACGAAACATTCAGAAGTTTCGCCGGTGTCCTTGTCAGCAGTCGATGCAACGCAATAACCATTTCGGCTTCTGATGATCCTGGACGCATCAACCCGCTCGACTCGAGCAGTTCACGCCATTGGGCAATTTCCAACTGGTGATGTGCCTCTTCCTCTTCAACCGAAGTCGTCAGCAATCCCAATTCGTGTCGCAGTTTCACGTGGTCGCCAGCGATGTACCCAGCCGTTGGCGGCAAATCGTGAACTGTGACCGAGGCCATCGTGTTCTCGCGCCAAGTGTTAACCGGCAACGGGCCGTCATCGTTCCGCTCGAACCACAGGATGCTGGTGCCGAGGATTCCGCGTTCAGCCAGGAAATCTTGGACCCAGGGTTCGACGGTTCCTAGGTCCTCGCCAACGACCACTGCACCGGCTCGATGTGCTTCCAGGACCAGGATGTCGACCATTGCTTGGTGGTCGTACCGCACATACGTTCCAGATCCTGGGGGTAGACCTTCGGGGATCCACCACAGCCGAAACAAGCCAAGCACGTGATCAATGCGCAGACCGCCTGAATGTCGAAGCAACGTGCGCAACATGTCGCGGTAAGGCGCGTAGCCAGCTTCAGCAAGTTTGTCTGGACGCCGGGGAGGTTGAGACCAATCCTGTCCCACTTGATTGAACGCGTCAGGCGGTGCACCAACTGTCACCCCACGCGCCATGACGTCGGCCTCTGACCAGGATTCCGCTCCGAATTGGTGAACGCCGACCGCGAGATCGTGCATGACACCCAACGACATTCCTGATTCGCGCGCCGCGTTCTGCGCCGAAGCCATCTGACCATCGAGTACCCACTGCAGCCAGCGGTGAAACTCAATTCGATACGCAAGCCGAATCGACTCTTCTGCAACCGCTGGACTACGCGGGTCCTGCAAAGCCAGTGGCCATTCATTCCATTTACGGCCATACTCTTCGGCCAACGCGCACCAGGTAGCAAAGTCAGTGAGCCCTTGGTCCTGCTGCGCCAAATAGTCGCGAAATTCCGACTTACGACCCTGAGTCAGTGGCACTTGGTAAACGAGTTCCAACGCTAACCGCTTTGCCGCCCAGGACGTATCGCGATCGATCAGGTCCGAAGTCAAGTCGGCTTCGTACAAGGGTTTACGGATTGCCTCGATCCGTTCACGGTCAGTTGGTTCGAGATAGGCAAACTCGGGGATTTCTTCGACTCGGATGTACAGCGGGTTCGCGAACCGCCGCGAAACCGGCAGATACGGCGAGGGTTCCATCGGTGGTGTTGGCGAACCCGCATGGAGTGGATTCACCAAGACATAGTCGGCACCCAGGTCGCGGCCAAAGAAGCTCGCCATGTCGGCAAGGTCCGCAAGGTCACCGATCCCCCACGACTTACGCGAACGCACCGAATACAGCTGGGTAGCGATCCCCCAGCCCCGTCGTCGATCGATGGACGCTGGCAGGTTCAACCGAGTCGGTGCAACAACGAGCGGACACGATCCTTGTTCGCCGGACGTCTCGGCCACCAACCGATGCCATCCCAACGGCAGATCGTGTGGCAGTCGGTAGACAAACTCAGAGATTCGCTGACCATGTATCTCGCCATGTGTCCCGCGCTCTCGAATGCGCACAACGTCAAAGCGTCGAGTCCCATCCTCGAGATCTACCCAGACCCGAACCGATGCGTCGTGCACTGCGTGGACCCACGTGTCCCACGGGTCTGAGTTGGTATCAGCCTGTTGGCGGACAACAACAATCGGTGGAACCATGCGTTGCCATTTGGCATCAGAGAGTTCCTTCAATTCTCTTCGGCATGATTCCGGCGTCGCAGCATCAACACCAAGTGCACTCAGCACTTCGCGAACGACCGCGCCTTCGACAACGTGGTGAACCTTGGTTTGATCCCAGTACTCAATTGCGACTCCGTGCGCCTGGGCCAGAGCCGCAAGGTCTTTGTCGACAGTCACCAGAGTTCCGGTCGTCGGTCACGCCATGGGCTCGCTTGTTCTAATTGTGCTGCCAACGAAATAAGCGTTTCTTCGTCAAACATCCGACCGACAAATTGCACACCTACGGGCAGGCCAGCAGAATTCCAATTCATCGGGACGTTAATCGCCGGTTGTCCGGTCACGTTGTAAGGGGCACAAAACGGGCTGTAGGCAACCTGCGCTGCAAAGTCCGCTGCCGGGTCTTCGTCATTGCGCAATTGGCCGACTAGAGCAGGCAGATCGGCCAGCGTCGGCACCAGAATCGCATCCAGGTGATTGGTAGTAAACATGGCGGCCCGCGACGCAATCCGCATGATCGAGATGGTGCGCGCGAGGTCCGTAGCCGAGTGATCCTTGCCTTGCTCTCGTAACCAACTCGTCAGTGGCCGAATCTTCGATTCTTGTTCGGGATTCAGCGGAATCGACGATGCCAACGTCGACCACAAAGTGGTGAAGATCGGCACCATCGTCTCGTCGAACGGCGGTTCAACCTCTTCGACAGAGTGCCCAAGACTCTCCAATACCTTGACCGTGGCATCGACCGCGGACAACACGTCGGCGTGTGGCTTGACGTGACCCAGCGCCGGTTTTGTCAAAACACCAACGGTGAGCCTGCCTGGATTGCGACCAGCAGCGTCCAAAAACGAGCCAAGGCGCGGACCTGGCGCGCCGATTGGGTCGCCTGGAAAATTGCCTGCCAGAACATCAAGAA
>JAHEXM010000093.1:0-1510 GCA_023252115.1 Micrococcales bacterium
AATGAAGCGAGAACGTAGTTCTGAAAACCGCTACAACATCTGGCGTCGACAGTCGCACTCCGATAGGCGGGCCGATTTGGCTCGCCAACAGTGTCAGCGCAATTGCATAGACGCCGTCAGTGAACGACAGTGTGCGCCCGGGCCGATAGCCCGAAAAGAAGGTAGTGACGCTATTGGCTGTTGTGCTGATATTGCGAACAAAGAATCTCTTCTTCATGTGACGAGCCTCGTCCACCGGGATATCCAGCGGCGGGGATTTGGCAAGGATCCGGCCAGCGCGCAGGCGGGCCATAAAAGCAAGAACCGGAATAACCAAAAGTAGATAGAGGTAATCCAAATTGTGGGCGGCCGATGCTGTGAATGTAATGATCATTCCGCCGACACACAGCACGAATCGGCCTAGGACGTAGAAGTGAAGGATCTGAAGTCCGACTTCTGATCTAATCCGGAATTCATTCACCTTCATGCCATACGTCATCAACGCCCACAGCACAGCGATGGCGACGGCGGCCAACGCCCAAGTGAAAAAAATTGATAGCGGGTCAAAATGCGATTGCGCAAGAAGCGCCGTGCTAAATGGCGCGAGTGACACGATCAATAGGAATAGGCAGTTCACCCACAGGATTACCCGATTCACCATTTCAAAATGGCGAAATACTTCCGTATGCATCCGCCACAACAGCGCAACCATCAAAAACGAAACGGAAAACGCTGCCAGTTGGAAAGCGTTTAGCCTGAGCCAATTCGCGACTACATTGCTTGGTCCAGGATGCGCAAGGTAGGCGACCCGCAGGGCGGTAAGTTCGGAAAACACCTTGACGATAAGCAGCGTCATCATGATGCCGATGACGGCATCTGAATAGACACCGACGCGCTCAGGCGCAATCACCGCAGGCAATTCCGCCTTAGTGGTCACCCGCGAAGGCTAGCCGGGTAGTCGATCATTTTCGCCTTGACAAGCGAGCCTTAAAGCGTAACTTCTACGGCCAATCCCTCACCGATACCGGGCGAAAACATCAGATCCAACACACGCCCTGCTGCCCGCAAATCATCTGCCGCCTCGGCGACCCGTTTGACGGTATCCGCGTCGCCAGCAACGACCGCGCTAGCAACGTCGGTTCGCATAGACAATTTTGCTTCGGACTTAGCCTTGCGTATGCCCGAGAGAACTACGGCGGTGTCACTGAGGATCTGCGGATCCGCATCGCCCTTGATGGCTACCTCATCGACTGTTGGCCAAAGTGCTAGGTGTACTGATCCTTCTTGCCACCACGACCACACTTCCTCGGTGACAAAAGGTAGGAAAGGCGCAAACAACCGCAATTGGATCGAAAGCGCCAGAGCCAAGGTGGCTTTTGCCGACGCCGCGCCAGACTCTCCGTTGTTTCCGTGTGCACGGTCTTTGACCAGTTCTAGGTAGTCGTCACAGAACGACCAAAAAAAGGTCTCGCTCAATTCAAGTGCGCGTGTGTAGTTGTACTTCTCGAATGCTGCAGTTGCATCTGCGACA
>JAHEXM010000093.1:1520-6910 GCA_023252115.1 Micrococcales bacterium
TAGAGCGCGATCTAAGGGTTCGGTGATGTCTGCGATTTCGGAACCCACACCGAAGCCCAACGCGAACTTCGCTGCGTTAAGAATCTTGATCGACAGTCGCCGTCCCACCTTCATTTGACCTAAGTCGAATGCGGTGTCGGTACCAGGGCGACCTGATGCGGCCCAGTAGCGAACAGCATCCGAGCCATATTCACTGAGCATGTCGGCAGGGGTCACGACATTGCCCTTGGACTTACTCATTTTCTTTCGATCGGGATCCAAAATCCATCCGCTGATCGAAGCGTTCTTCCATGGCAACACGTCATCTTCAAGGTGTGCGCGAACAACGGTCGAGAACAACCAAGTGCGAATAATTTCGTGGGCTTGCGGACGTAAATCCATTGGCCAGACGCGTGACCACAAATCCTGATCACGTTCCCAACCGCCAGCAATCTGTGGAGTCAAAGACGAGGTAGCCCAGGTGTCCATCACATCAGGGTCGCCAATGAATCCGTTCGGTTCGCCACGTTGAGCGGCTTCGAATCCAACGGGTGGCTCAGCTGAGGGATCGACCGGCAGGGAGTCTTCACTCGGCAGTATCGGTTGGTCGTAGCGCGGCATTGCTTGTGAGTCGAGCGGATACCAAATGGGAATGGGCACACCGAAGAAGCGCTGCCGCGAAACCAACCAGTCGCCGTTGAGTCCTTCGACCCACGTCGAGTAACGAACCTTCATGTGCGCCGGATGCCAATGCAGTTCTTCGCCGCGAGCAAGCAGGGCTTCTCGCAGTCCTTCGTCGCGCCCGCCGTTACGCAGGTACCACTGTCGTGTGGTAACAATCTCAAGTGGCTTATCGCCCTTTTCAAAAAACTTGACTGGGTGACTGATCGGCTTTGGTTCGCCAACCATGTCACCTGACTCGGCAAGCATGGCCGCCATTTTTTCTTTGCTGGTGAAGACGGTCGTGCAGGCAATTTGTTCATATGCGGCCCGACCGGAATCAGTAGTGATCCAGTCGGGAACGTCGCGCAGAATGCGCCCATCCCAACCGAGGATTGGGCGGGTATCAAGTTGCAGCTCGCGCCACCAGGTGACGTCAGTGGTATCGCCGAATGTGCAAATCATCGCGATGCCCGAACCCTTTTCGGGATCTGCCAGCGCGTGGGCGACGACCGGAACTTCGACGCCGAAGATTGGCGATGTCACGGTCGAACCGAACAACGGTTGGTAGCGCTCGTCATCCGGATGCGCGACCAGGGCCACGCAGGCCGCCAGCAGCTCCGGACGGGTGGTTTCGATGAAAACCGGGTCACCATCGTCGCGCTTAAAGCCAATGCGGTGATACGCGCCGGGCCGTTCGCGATCTTCAAGTTCAGCCTGTGCGACAGCTGTTCGAAAGGTGACATCCCACAGCGTCGGAGCCTCAGCTTGGTACGCCTCATCTCGTTGCAGGTTGCGCAAGAAGGCTCGTTGCGATGCGGCACGGGCATTGGTGTCGATTGTCTGGTACGTCATTGCCCAGTCGACGGAAAGCCCAAGTTGGCGCCACACATCTTCGAATGTCTTTTCGTCCTCGCCCGTCAGGAGTTCACACAACTCGATGAAGTTGCGTCGCGAAATAGCAATCTGATCTTTGCCGGGATTTTCCGGTGCCGAAAATTCGGGGTCATAAGGCAGTGAAGGGTCGCAGCGAACTCCGTAGTAGTTCTGAACGCGTCGCTCAGTTGGCAGTCCGTTGTCGTCCCATCCCATCGGATAAAAGACTTCGAATCCGCGCATCCTTTTGTAGCGTGCGATGCAATCGGTGTGGGTGTAGGAGAAGACATGGCCGACGTGCAAGGAGCCACTGACGGTTGGTGGTGGAGTATCGATCGAATAGACCTGATCGCGGGTCTTTGAGCGATCAAAAGCAAAGGTGTCGTTGTCTTTCCATACTCGCGACCACTTGTCCTCGATCCCCTCAAGCGAAGGCTTTTCAGGCATGAGTGATGGAGCGGAATTCTCGGTGGTCACTGCCTCATCCTAAGAGGGCACGAAAGACCCGCCCTAGAATGGCCCGATGCGGGCCGAGTCTGAATTACTCAAACGGTGGCCGGAAAACAAAGTTGCCCCGGATTTGGGGCGCATCACTGCTTTGATGACCTATCTCGGGGACCCACAATTCAGCTGCCCAGTTATTCATCTTGCTGGCACGAATGGCAAGACTTCAACGGCGCGAATGATCGAATCGCTACTGCACAGTTTCGGGATGACTACCGGGCTTTTCACTAGTCCCGCATTGCATTCAATGACTGAGCGGATTCAGGTCAATGGCAAACCAATCAGCATTGAGCAGTTCGAATCAGCCTTCGAAGACGTTGAGCCATATTTGGCCTTGGTGGATCAGACGTCGATTGCTGCTGGCGGTCCGCCTGTCACGATGTTCGAAGCAATCACCGCAATGGCGTTCGCAGCATTTGCTGATGCACCCGTCGACGTGATGGTCATTGAGTGCGGCATGGGTGGAACTTGGGATGCAACCAACGTGGTGAATCCGACCGTTTCGACGATCACGCCGATTGGGTTCGATCACACCGACTACTTAGGTGCGACTCTTGAAGAGATTGCTACGGAAAAGGCCGGAATCATCAAGGATTCCGTTCCAATTGTTCTTGCCAATCAGCTGGTCGATGCTGCTGCAGTCCTATTGCGGGCTTCAATTGAGCACGGTGTAGAGCCGCTGCGTGAAGGAATCGAGTTCGCAGTTCTTGAACGGACCGTCGCGATAGGAGGGCAGCAACTCACTCTGCAAGGTTTGGGTGGAACATACGACGACATCTACTTGCCGCTGCATGGCACCCACCAAGCGTCGAATGCAGTAGTTGCGCTCGCAACCGTTGAAGCATTTTTTGGAGTCGACGGCCGACAACTCGACGTCGGCATAGTGCGTGCTGGTTTTGCGGCTGCGACCTCACCTGGACGCCTTGAGCGGGTCCGTACCAGTCCAGCCGTTATCGTCGATTCCGCCCATAACCCGGCCGGGGCAGCTGCGGCCGCCGGCGCCGTCGAAGAAGCGTTTGGCTTTGACCACATCATCGGCATCGTGGCTGTCCTTGCTGACAAAGATGCTCGTGGCCTGCTCGACGCCCTCGAACCAGTCGTCAGCGAGGTTGTCGTCACCCAGAATTCGTCGCCTCGCAGCCTGCCCGTTGGTGAGTTGGCGGCGATCGCCTCCGAAGTCTTCGGTGCCGATCGGGTTATCGCCGTGGACACAATCTCGGCAGCTCTAGTTCGCGCGGTCGAAATGGCTGACGAACCTGAGGTGTTGGGGCATGCTGGTGTCGTGGCGATCGGATCAGTGGTGACCGCGGCTGACGTGCGCGCATTGGTCGGCGTTGATGCTCGCAAGGACTTGGAGGACGACGAATGAAGGTTTTGTGCTCGTCTGTCCTGACGTTTGAGGCCATCCTGATTGTGCTCATCGTTCCGGTCGCGGTCGTGGTCCAGCATGCAGATGCCACGGTTGCGATTGCCGCTGCTGCAGCGCTGATCGTTGCCTGCTTTGTAGCCATTCGAGGTCTCAAGAAGTCGTGGGGATTGTCGCTGGGCTGGATCATTCAGCTGGCTTTGATGCTGTCGGGCTTTGTCGTGCCGACGATGTTTGTGTTGGGTTTCTGCTTCGCGTTCGCCTGGTTCTTTGCCATTCGAGTCGGTCGAAAAGGCGATGCCATCAAGGCGGCCCGTGCCGTGCCCGCAACTGACTGACTACGATCTGGCGCATGACTCAGCGCACGCTCGTACTGGTAAAGCCCGATGGGGTAGCCCGCGGCCTGGTTGGTGAAGTCTTAGGCCGCATCGAACGCCGGGGTTACACAATCGTGGCGCTAGAGGTTCGAGAACTCGAGCTCGAGATTGCCACCGAGCATTACTCCGAGCATCAGGGCAAGCCGTTCTTCGACCCTCTCGTGGAATTCATCACCTCGGGTCCGCTAGTGGCGGCGGTCATTGAGGGTCCAGATGTCATTGCCGGATGGCGGTCGATGATGGGCGCAACTGACCCAGTGAAGGCCGCCCCAGGCACTATTCGCGGCGATCTGGCAGTCGAAATGAGCCTTAACGTGGCTCATGGGTCCGATTCGCCCGAATCGGCTGAGCGCGAGATTGGATTGTTCTTCCCCGAGCTCGCTTGATTCGTCCTACGATGAAGGCCTTCCCCTTCCTAAAACGCTCGACCAGGAAGGTTCCCCCACGCCATGAAGTCAGATTCGGCGACCGCTCCACGCGCATCTCTGCTTGAGTCCGTTGGCGGCATGCTCTCGGTGTCGAGTGCACTGTCAAGTATTGGTCGAGACATGGCAGTTGATTTGGGTACTGCCAACACTTTGGTCTACGTGCGCGGCCGCGGCGTTGTGGTCAATGAACCCAGCGTCGTCGCCCTCGACCAACGAAGTGGCGCGATCGTTGCCGTTGGGACTGCGGCAAAGCAGATGCTTGGCCGGACTCCAGAAGGAATCGTCGCGATTCGTCCGTTGAAGGATGGAGTTGTTGCGGACTTCGATACGACCGAGCGCATGCTTCGGTACTTCATTCAGAAAGTGCACAGCCGCAAGCTTCTGGCAAAGCCTCGCTTGGTGATTTGCGTTCCGACCGGCATAACCGCAGTCGAACAACGCGCTGTCAAGGATGCTGGCTATGCCGCAGGCGCGCGGCGCGTGTACGTCATCGAAGAACCTATGGCCGCAGCAATCGGTGCCGGCCTCCCAGTCCACGATGCGGCGGGATCCATGGTCGTTGACATTGGTGGTGGCACCACCGAAGTCGCGGTGATCAGTCTGGGCGGCATTGTCACCAGCCTGTCGGCACGAATCGGCGGCGATCGAATCGAAGACGCGATCATTGCTTACGTCAAGAAGGAATACTCCGTTCTTCTGGGTGCGCGCACTGCCGAGGAAGTCAAGATTTCGCTGGGTTCGGCATTTCCCACTCGTGATGAACCGCAGGCACAAGTTCGCGGCCGCGACCTAATCAACGGCCTGCCCCGCGTGCTCGTGCTGAGTGCAGACGAAGTCCGGCGAGCCATCGACGAACCGGTCTCGGCAATTGTCGATGCGGTTCGAGTCACGCTTGACCGCACACCTCCGGAACTTGCTGGCGATGTGATGGAGTCTGGGATTGTCTTAACTGGCGGGGGAGCGCTACTGCGCGGGCTAGACGAACGACTGCGCCACGAAACCGGGATGCCGGTTCGCATCGCTGAAAACCCGAGCGACTGCGTTGCGTTGGGAACAGGTCGCTGTGTCGAAGACTTCCAAGCCCTCAAGCCGGTGCTGTTGGCTGAATCGCGGTACTGACGTGCGCGACGCAATGCGGGCTCGGACCGTACTGGCTATTTTGCTTTTCGTTTCGATGACGTTGGTAATGCTCAACGTTCG
>JAHEXM010000094.1:0-6469 GCA_023252115.1 Micrococcales bacterium
ACTGGGACTTGGCGGGCATGCCATTAGTTGGACCGCCACTTTGATCTCAGCGTTCACACCGCTGAACATCTCGGTTGTTGCATTTGCAATGGCTGCGGCAAGTGCTGTGTGTGTATTTGGCTTGGGCGCGACACGTGGTCTTGCCCGAACTGCAATGGTCATTGTGGTGGCGACAGCTGTGATCATGTTGCTCGGCGGCATCTTTATCGGATCCGTCGCCGCACTGGGTGATCCCGTTATCCATGTCGGCAAGCCGGGCTTCGGTAGCAACGTCATCTTCACGATCGCGGTTGTCTTGGTAACTGGCCTCAACCCAGGCCTGCGCGATATCGGCAAATCAAATCGCCCGCAGATTCTGGTCGGCGCATCCGTGGTAATTGTGTGCACCGCACTAACGCTCTTTGGCATGCTTGCTTTGGTTGGCGGAGCTATCCAGCTACCAAGCGCGCCACTATCGACCTTTGTTGCCTACCTTCCACCAGCGCTCGTGGCCGTCATCGGTGGGGTGCTGGCAATCGTTGGAGTCGTAGTCGGCGCGCAGTTGATGGATGTTCTGTTCGATATGTCAGCTGAATCCCATCAATTCATGTGGCCCAACGCTTCGTTGGTTCGGATTCGACTGATCGCCTCGATTGTGGCCGGGGCGATTCTGGCGATTCTGTCGATCTGGCAACCCTCACCTTCATGGGCTGTCCCGACTCTGGCACTACTTGGTGTCATCGGGTTTGTCGCCCAAAAACTCAGCGTACGTCGGGACAACGCGGCTGCTGAAGCAACAACGGATGACGAAGTTGCTAGTGAAACGGCCAGTACCTCGAGCTAGCCAGTCGATCTGAAATTGTTCATATTCGCCGTGTTTGGCTTACCAATCGATCGTCAACTTGTCTATTTTGATCTGACCCGGCGTGCCAACTGACGACTAACACCTAGTGCGGAAGCCGCAGAGCGAGGTTCGCAATGGCAGACGAGTCTGAACACCACGAACACCATCCCTTGCAAGCGTTTGAAGCCGACGTCGCCGGCGACGCAAGTGGCGCACGCGGCACTATCGACATCGCAGTAGCCGAGGCCGACTCAGGCAAAGATGGCCTTGAACGAACGATGGGGCCGGTCAACCTGACCGCGATTGGCGTTGCCGCCGTTGTCGGTGCGGGAATCTTTGTGGTTACCGGGCATGCTGCTGCCGTTGATGCAGGCCCCGCAGTCATTGTTTCGTTTGTCATCGCTGGAGTCGTCGCGACGTTAGCGGCAGTTTGCTATTCCGAACTTGCCTCGATGATTCCGCTGTCGGGCTCCACGTATTCCTACGCATACTCTGCGATGGGAACTTTCGTTGCTTGGGTCATCGGCTGGGACTTACTCGTCGAGTACCTATTTGGCGCGGCCAATGTGGCCAACGGATGGTCAGGGTATTTCACGAACTTGTTGGCGGAAGTTGGTGTTGAGGTTCCCAATGCCTTGCGATATGCACCGGTTTCTGACGGTGGAGCACCAACCGGAATCATGAACCTGCCGGCAATGTGCCTGGTCGCGTTTGTGACGTTCATCTTGTACATGGGAAGCAAAGAATCGGCTCGCGCTACCACGTTATTTGTTGGCGTGAAGCTGGTAACGCTTGCAGTTTTCGTCGGGTTCGGAGTGTTCTCACTTACGTGGGGAAACTACACGCCATTTATTCCGCCCCCATCCGGCGGACATTTTGGCTGGGGCGGAATCTTCGTCGCTGCAGGCACGGTGTTTTACAGCTACATCAGTTTTGATGCGGTTTGCACGGCTGCACAAGAGGCAAAGAACCCGCGTCGCACCGTGCCAATTGGCGTCATGGGATCCCTTGGCATCGCAACAGTCTTGTATGTGATCGTGGGATTTGTGCTCGTGGGACTGGTGTCCTACACGGCGCTGAATGTTTCGGATCCCCTGTCGTCAGCGCTGGAGGCCGCCGGTCTGGGGTGGGTGGGAACAATTGTCGACATTGGCGCGGTCATCGGATTGGCTGCTTCGGTGACGGCACTGCTCTTTAGTCAGACTCGAATACTGATGCGCATGTCAGAAGACGGCATGCTTCCCAAGCGTTTCTCTGTGGTCAGCAAAACGCGCAAGGTTCCTGAGTTCACTATTTTGCTGTGCGGTCTCGCCTGCATCGTGATGACCGGTCTGCTGCCGCTGGCGATTCTGACAGAACTCATTTCCATCGGCACGCTTTTGGCATTCATGATTGTTGCCGCAGCTGTGATCGTGCTACGAAAAACTCGGCCCGACTTAAAACGCCCATTCAAAGTACCTGGCGGCCCGACAATTCCGATCATCTCGATCCTGGCATCACTTGTCATCATGTTGTCGCTGCCCTGGGAAACGTGGCTACGCCTGTTTATCTGGCTGGCAATCGGCCTCGTTATCTACTTTTTGTATTCGAAGTCGAGAGCTGACGCGGTCATCGTGGAGCGCGAAAAACGCCAACGAGAAGCAAGGTCACCCGAGGCTTCTTAACCTAGCTCTTCCGCTGCCACGATCCAGGCATGCTCGGCTTCATCCTTACTTACGATGACTTCTGCCAACGCGGTGTTAAGTTCGGTGACTTTTACATGGTCCGCAGCGTGCTCGGCCATTTCCGCATGCAACTTCGTTTCCTGTGCATCGAGTTTCGCGATCGTACGTTCAAGTCTTGCCACTTCCTTCTTCAGCGCGCGCAGGTCTTTGGCTGAACCGTCCGCCGGAGTTCCGGTGACGTCGGACTGACCTGCGACACCGCCGCCTGTAGCGCCTGCATGTCGCAGGGCTAGATACTCGTCAACGCCTTTAGGCAGGTCGCGCACCTTGCCATCTCCAAGCAACCCAACAAATGTGTCGCAAACTCTTTCCAGGAAGTAGCGGTCGTGTGAAACGACCAGAATCGTGCCAACAAATGAATCCAGAAGATCCTCTAGCGCCGCCAATGTCTCAACATCAAAGTCGTTCGTAGGTTCGTCAAGAATCAAGACGTTGGGACCCTCCATCAAAAGCCGCGTCAACTGAAGTCGGCGTCGTTCACCTCCCGAGAGATCACCGACCGGTGTCCACTGTCGGTCGGGACCGAATCCAAGCCGCTCGCATAGCTGTGATGCACTCAGCTCACGGCCTTTGCCGATTTCGACCCGCTGCGCAACATGCTCAACCGCTTCAAGTACCCGCCAATTTGGGTTGAGTTCCTCGATATGTTGTGACAGGTACGCGGGTTTGACGGTGACTCCAGTAACGACATCGCCAGAGGACGGTTGCTCCTCCCCCAACAACAATCGGATGAGCGTGGTCTTGCCCGCGCCATTTATTCCGACAATGCCAATCCGATCGCCAGGACCCACGTTCCAAGTTACGCCGTCGAAGATCACACGCTGGCCGAAAGAAAGCCCGACTTCCTCAGCTTCAAACACCGTCTTGCCCAGCCGTGCACCGGCAAAAGCCAGAAGTTCGACGTTGTCTCGCGGCGGCGGTTCGGCACTAATCAGCTGGTTAGCGGCGTCTACCCGAAACTTCGGCTTCGTCGTGCGCGCAGGGGCACCGCGCCGCAACCAAGCGAGCTCTTTGCGAATCAGGTTGTTGCGTCGAGCGTCTTCGGCGCTGGCCTGCCGTGCCCGTTCGGCCTTCGCTAAGACATAGGCGGAATAGCCGCCGTCATAGCTTTCAACTTTGCCGTCGACAAGTTCCCACGTGCGGTCAGACACTTCGTCGAGGAACCATCTGTCGTGAGTCACCACTATCAGCGCAAGATTCCGCTTTGCCTTGAGGTAGGCCGCGCACCAGGCGACTGCTTCCACGTCCAGATGATTTGTAGGTTCATCGAGAATCAGCAAGTCCAAATCCTGCAACAGCAACTGGGCCAGCTCGACTCGCCGCCGCTCGCCGCCGGATAGATCGCCCATTGTGCGGTCGAGCACGGCATTATCGAAACTGCCCAACAGCGCATTGAGTACTTCGCGCGACTCAGATTGCGATGCCCAGTCGTGTTGATCGCGATCGCCGAGCACAAATTGCCGAATCGAAATGTCGGGGTCGACCAGAGCCGCCTGAGTCAAAATGCCTATCGACACATCGTTCGTCTGCGTCACGCGTCCGGAATCTGGCGGCTCACTTCCCGCCATCATTTTCAGCAGAGTGGACTTGCCACCACCGTTGCGCCCAACGACACCGATGCGCTCGCCCTCTTCGATCCCCAACGACACGTGGTCCAGGATCGGCCTGCGGCCAAATGACTTGTCGACGTTCTCGAGGTTCAGCAGGTTCCGGGGGGCCACACCGACAGCTTGGCAGATCTCACCCCATGGGCATCGGGAGCCGTGGATCGCCGGTCAATTTCGGCGCAATGCAGAATGACACCGTGACTCAAGACCCCGCCAGCGATGCCTCGCCCCCAACCGAGGGTTCAAAGACCAAAACCAAGGGCAAGCTCGCCGCTCGTACCGAATCGGCAAAGCAACGCGTTGGTCCCTATGTCGTGCGCGCAGACGAGTCCTTCATTGGGCAGACCTACAACCGGCTGCTCGAGATTGAGTTCATCGATCGCTCAATCGCGCTGGCAGCCAAAGCCTTCATCGCTTTCTTTCCGCTGCTTCTCGCTTTCGTGGCTGTCATTCCGAACAGCCTCCGGCAAACGATCATCAACACCATTGCTAATCGATTTGGCGTCACGGCCGGAAACAGCGCCGTCTCCGGTGCCTTCGCCACGGCCGGTGAAACCAAAGCCGCTACCGGCATTTTGGGTCTAGTCTTCCTTTTCTTCTATGCCACCTCATTCACCACGGCGCTGCAACGCCTGTACTTGCGCGCATGGCGTCGCCCGCCGGGCGGCGGCATCAAGAATCACGGTCGCGGAATCTTGTGGATCGCCGGTGTGGTCATCCTGGTCTCGGTCAGTGGCTACATCGGAAAGCTCTTAGCCTTTGGGCCAACGGGCTTTCTGAAGTTTGCATTCGGTGTCCTCGTCCAGATCCTGCTGTGGTGGTGGACCGCGCACACCATGCTTCGCGGTGATGTTCGATGGCGCCCCCTGTTGCCTGGCGCTGTGTTCACCGGAGCCGGAATGATGATCTACGGCTGGGCCGGAGCCTTTTGGATGCCCGCCACCGTTCAATCAAACGAAGCCCAATTCGGTTACTTCGGTGTTTCCCTCGCCCTGGTGAGCTGGTTCGTCGGTGTGTGTTTTGTGCTGGTGATATCTGCTGCCATTAACGCGGTTCTAGCGGAGGATGAAGGCTGGCTCGGCGATTGGCTTCGCGGTCCGAGCGGATCACCGTTGAGTCCGCACGCATTGGCGCCGCTGCCACCAACGACACGACGACTACGTTTCGCGGATGCGCTCGGCATTAATCCGCGCGACGACGTCGACTCCTGACTCAAGGCGGTTGTGGCCCCTATGCTCAGTGAATGCCGCACCCAGATCCGACGACCCTCCACCCCATAGCGGGCCAACCTCGCGTCGTCTTCCTCAAACCGCTTATCGACTCACCGCTCATCGAGGTGGGTGAATACAGCTATTACGACGACCCGGACTACGCCGAGGATTTCGCGAGCCGCAATGTGCTGTACCACTACGGGCCCGAACGTCTGATCATCGGAAAGTTCTGTGCAATCGCAACGAATGTTCAGTTCATCATGAATGGCGCAAACCATCGCACCACTGGCATCACCACATTTCCGTTTCCGGTATTTGGAGCATCGTGGGGAAACCACATCAACCTGGTGTCTGATCTTCCCAACGCGGGCGACACCGTGGTTGGCCATGATGTGTGGATCGGCCGCGACGTCATGATCATGCCCGGTGTCAACATCGGCACGGGTGCCATCGTTGCTTCGGGTTCAGTCGTCGTGCGCGATGTTGAGCCGTACTCGATCGTTGGCGGTAACCCTGCCGAGCTTTTGCGATCGCGATTCTCTGCGGAACAAGTCGCGCACCTACTCAAAACCGCCTGGTGGGACTGGCCGATTGAGGACATCAGCGAAAAGATCGTGCCACTTATGTCTGGTCAACCGGCCGACATTTAGCAGCGACTAGAGCGGCTCCTGACGGCTGACCTTTTCGTAGTACAAAGCCTCGTCGGCTTTCGCGAGCAACCCGGCAATGTCGTCGGCGTCCCATGAGTCCAGGAACCCGATGCTAAGCGAGAGCTGATAGGCGCGATCCGCAACTGCATTGTGGGCCGCAACATCCCTATCGAGACGTTTGCGCAACACACTGGTATCGATCGCGGGGTTGACGATGAAGACGGCGAACTCACTATCAGCAACGCGCCCGATCACATCGCTTTCCCGGAAATTCGCTTGCAGGACTTGAGCAGCTTCAGCGATTGCATTAGCGCCAGCATCTTCGCCTTGGGTTTCGACAATGACATCAAGGCCTTCAACATCGATGACGGCGATCTCGGCACGTACACCTTGGCGTCGAACAAGTCGAAGCTCTTGTTCGGCAAGAGTGAAGAAACCGCGTCTGTTGGGTAAC
>JAHEXM010000094.1:6479-6858 GCA_023252115.1 Micrococcales bacterium
GCTCGATTTCGGCCTGCGATCGAGCAAGTTGCTTTTCCAGCGCAGCCACTCGTGCTTCAAGGTCGTCTGACACAGTTCAACGCTGCCACCTTCTGCATGCGGTCGCAGCCCTGGTGGCTCCAGATTCACCCGCCTGCCGATGTCGCTAGCTGAGTAGTTTCTTCATTGCCACGCAGGTTGCATCCGCCGCCTCGGCACATGCAGGCGAGATCGCGGCCAAATCGAAGAATCCGTGAATCAGCCCGTCGAAGCGAATCGCCGTGACGGGAACACCCGCATCGGCTAGTGCTTTGGCGTAGGCCTCTCCATCATCACGAAGAGGATCGAACTCCGCAGTGACAACCACGGCTGGCGGTAATCCAGCCAGATTGCCGGCAAT
>JAHEXM010000095.1 GCA_023252115.1 Micrococcales bacterium
CGCTCACCGCAGTGATCGATCAGGCAACCGCAGCAGGAGCACTCGTTGGCATCCACTGCTGCGGTGCACGGCCACCACTCGACTTGTTTCGTTCAGCTGGCGCTCGCCTGATCTCGCTCGACTTCTCTCTGGCAAACTCCGACGAGGATGCAGTTGGCGCAGCATTGGAGTCGCGTGTGACGGTGATGGCGGGGCTGGTGAACACGATGAGCCCGGTTGCGACGGTGAAACAGACTCTGGAGCCCTTGGTATCGATGTTGCACCGGTTGGGAATTCCGATCGAAAGTGCAATCGATCAGCTGGTGATCACTCCAACATGCGGACTTGCTGGGGCCGGAACTGCCGAAGCGGTTCGCGGGTACTACGAATTGGCAAGCACTGCTGGGGCGGCATTGCGCAACGAGTCAGTCGGTGAGCAACACGGGAGGCCGCGATGACGTCCGCTGGCGTTGACGGCATGGAAGATGCGCGCCGCAGTTGGCAACAGTTGGTAGAACAGATCGAGCAGGCCCGCGTCGAGTACTACGGCAAAGACAAGCCGACTCTTGGCGATGACGAGTACGACGCTTTGTTTCGGGATCTTCAAGCGATCGAACAGGAATTTCCCCAGCTTCAAACAGGGGACTCGCCCACGCAGACAGTCGGCGGCGATCGGTCGGAGATGTTCGAACCGGTAGAACATCTCGCTCGGATGATGAGTCTTGATAACGCGTTCAGCATTGACGAATTGCAGGCCTGGTCGTCGCGGATTGAAAAAGACCTGGGATTCGTTCCGCCGATGCTGTGTGAACTTAAAGTCGATGGACTGGCAGTTGACATCGTGTATGACGACGGTGTCTTGCGGTCGCTAGCGACCAGGGGTGACGGCCGAGTCGGCGAGGACGTGACGTCGAATGCACGCTACATCCCGGCGATTCCACATCGATTGAAACAAAGCAAAGGCGGGCCGCCGATCCCAAAACTACTGGAAGTTCGCGGCGAGGCTTATTTTCCGGTGGCTGACTTTGAGGCACTAAATGAGCAGATGCTCGAGCAAGGTCGGTCACCGTTTGCTAATCCTCGAAATGCCGGAGCCGGCACGCTTCGCCAGCGCATCGATAAGCGCGAGCGGGAACTGGATTCCGCCCGGTCCGCCAAGTCCGCAACAAGCGATAGAAGCGTCACAAGAATTGCCCGACTTGAGGCTGAATATGAAACGGCCGTGACTCGACTTCGTTTGTTGCAGCTAGTTGCCCATGGCATCGGCGTTGCCGAAGGATTTTCGCCGAATCGGCAGTCGCAGGCGTACGAAGCGTTGGCCAGCTGGGGATTGCCGGTTTCGGACCGTGTCAAGGTTCATACGACGGTAAAGGGAGTCGAGGGCTACATCGACTTCTACGACGCTCATCGACATGACGTGAGCCACGAGATTGATGGCGTGGTCGTCAAGGTTGATGAATTTGCATTGCAGGACCGGCTGGGTGCAACATCGCGAGCGCCTCGATGGGCCATCGCGTACAAGTACCCGCCAGAAGTCGTTCGAACTCGGCTACTCGATATCCGCGTCAACGTTGGACGCACGGGGCGCGTTACTCCGTTCGCCGTTATGGAACCAGTGCTTGTGTCCGGAACAACGGTGTCGATGGCGACATTGCACAACGCCGATGAGGTGAAGCGCAAAGGCGTCCTGATTGGTGACATGGTGTTCTTGCGCAAGGCTGGCGAGATCATTCCCGAGGTAATCGGGCCAGTTGTCGAAGTTCGTACTGGCTCCGAGAAATCATTTGTCATGCCAAGGAAGTGTCCAGAGTGCGGGACACCCTTGGCCCACGAACAAGAAACCGACGTCGATATTCGATGCCCGAATTCGCGGTCATGCCCGGCGCAATTGCGGGAGCGACTGTTCCACGTTGGTTCACGTGGTGCCCTCGATATCGAAGGTCTCGGCTGGAAGGCCGCTGCCGCCCTACTGGCTGATGAACTGGTTGAAGATGAAGGAGACCTCTTCGCGCTGACTGAAGAAGTGTTGTCGGGCAGTGAATTTTTCACGCGTGCGGCAGATGGCGGCTCTCGGCGCGAACTAACTGAACATGCGCGAAAGCTGTTGAGCGAACTTGAAATAGCTAAGACCAAACCGCTGTGGCGGATTCTGGTTGCGCTATCCATTCGACATGTCGGGCCAACTGCTGCTCAAGCGTTGGCTGGGGAGTTCGCTGATCTCACGGTGATCGGGCAGGCTCCGGTAGAGGCGCTTGCGACGGTGGACGGAGTCGGTCACACGATTGCCGAGGCAGTTCACGAATGGTTTGCCCAAGACTGGCACCGCGAGGTCGTGTCGAAATGGCAAGTAGCTGGTGTGCGTATGTCTCAGGAACGGGTCGAAACTGGCCCCCGTCCGTTGGACGGACTCGCGATTGTGGTGACCGGGACTGTCGAGGGTTTCACGCGTGATTCAGCAATCGCTGCGCTGACAGAGGCCGGTGCCAAGGTGACCAGCTCAGTGTCGAAGAAGACAGACTTTGTGGTCGTGGGGGAGAGCCCCGGATCTAAGTACGACAAAGCAGTGAAATTGGGAGTTCCCATTCTGAACGCCGAGGGCATGGCGATCCTTCTCGCGCACGGTCGTGACGCGGCTGGGCAAGTGGCTACCGCCAGTTAATGGCGGAACTTCGACACGAACTCGATTTGCCCAATCAATCGGGCGTACCCCACACTGAAAGTAAGTGGTGATCTGGTCAAAAAGTTGGAGAACTCGCGATGGCAAACACTGCGACTACCGCAGCCGGCACTTTGACGGTCGATCGAATCTCGCCGGCAATCGGTGCGCGCGTTTCGGGCATTGACATTAGCGGTGACCTTGAGGACGTGGTCATTGCCGAGATTCGTGCTGCTCTTGTTGAACACAAGGTGCTGGTCTTCAATGGACAGGAGCTCAACGAAGAAACACACGTCAAGTTTGGGCGCCGATTTGGTGAATTGACGTTCGCCCATCCGGTGATGGCTCCGTTGGACGACTTTCACCCGGAAATTTGGCAAATCGACAGCAAGGGAGGCGGGCAAAACGACAACTGGCATACCGATGTCACTTTTGTGGAACGTCCGCCGCTGGGATCGATTCTTCGACCCATTCGCATTCCCGACGTCGGCGGCGACACCAATTGGGCGAGCCTTGAAGCGGCCTACGATTCGTTAGCTAAGCCATTACAAGACCTGGCCGATGGGTTGACTGCTTTCCACGATGGGTCGCATGAGTTCGAGGCTTATCTCTCGCATCGCGAGGGCAAGTGAAACGTGTGGGATGGCAAGGAATTCGACCGATTCGAACTTGTCGAACACCCCGTTGTTCGAGTTCATCCAGAGAGTGGTCGCAAGAGTCTGTTTGTAAACCCGGGCTTCACCGTTGGGATCAAGGGCCTCTCGATGACCGAGAGCTCTCGCTTGCTGGAAGTCTTCTATTCGCACATCACGAAGCCCGAACACATCCTGCGCCACCGATGGTCACTGGGCGATGTCGTCTTTTGGGACAACCGTGCAACCGTGCACTACGCGAATAACGACTACGGCGATTTCCAGCGACTGATGCAGCGGATCACTCTTGCTGGTGATGTTCCAGTTGGGCCGGCGAATTAGCTAGTCGCTTGCCGTCAAAGCGTTTGCGAGGGTTGCTGCTTGTTGGCGAATCGCAGGAATAGCAGTTGATTCCCAAGCCTCGCCGCGGCGCAAGGACCCAAGGGAGTGCAGCCACTCGATGCGTTGGCCGCGAGCGTCGAGCACGATTCCATCAGGTGCGACGTCGATACCCCATCCGGTGGCGTGGCCTCTTACCACGCCTTGATCATGCAGGCTGCGCAGAATCGGATTAGTTGAGAGTCCGGCATCGGGATGGCGACCAGTGCAATCAATGAGCGTGCTGAAGCGCTGGGTGAACTCCGGTCTTTGAATGGAAGTTTCGGGGCGCGTGGGCTCAATATGTGCAACCCACGAATGGTCATGCTCAGTGACTGACGTCAGGTTTCCAGCCATCACCAACAATTGCTCATTTCCCAGGACTTTCTCGATGAGCGACCAGCTCTCGGGCGGCATTCGATGGCGATGAACCTCCCACTGACGAAAGTCGCGGTCCAAGAAGTCCTGTTGCTGTTGTGGCGTTAACCGGCGCCAAATGTCGACGGTGTAGGGACGTAGTCCATCGAAAACCGAACGCCAATCAGTTGAACTAGCTGCTTGCTCCTTACCCAATTCAAAATGCTGCCACGGCGAGAGTCCCGGGAAGCGTTCGTGACGTTGTTCCATCGTCTCGGAATCAACGGCCAGGACACTGTGAGTTTCGGTATGTACTGCTGGAAGCAGACCGTGTCGTGACACGGCAAGCATGGTGATGTTCGGGAACTTTCCAACCAAAGTCGTCACGACATCGACCATGGTGAGCCCAGTACCGACAAGCACGACTCGGTCGGTTTCGGCTACCCGATCAAGTTGGCCGGGTATCCACGGATCGCCAATGAAATGTTCTGATTGCCGCGCATCTTCCGACAGCACACCGGGCAGCCCCTCGGACGGCGGATTGCCGGTAGCCAGCACGACGTCCTTTGTCTGGATATCGCCCTGGGTCGTCGACACGATCAGCGAACCGTTGGATCTCGCAATGCTGGTCGCCTCTGCGCGGGTCTGGGTGAAATCAACCGTCGAAGAAGCCAAAGCATCTTGAACCTGAGCGCTCAGGTACGTGGCAAACATTGCGCGTGGAACAAATCCGTGTGGATCAAGAACGCGCCCCTGAGTCGCCCACCACGCCACAAAGTCATCGGGACGGTCGGGGTATGCGCTCATTTGTTCAGCCCGAACGTTCAGCAGATGCCCTTGATCGCGTGTGCTGAAACCCAGGCCTTCACCCAGATCGCGCTCTGATCGCTCGACCAATTCGATCGAACAAGTCGAACCGTTCGCCTGGGCTGAGCGGGCGAGGTGCAGCACCGCCAGGGCGCCCGCAGCGCCACCGCCAATGATCGTGATGTCCGCTCGTCGCATTAATTTGAGTGTAGGCGCACTTCCTGCAAAATCGGGCGGATAAAGGCTGGCGGCGACCCTGTTGAGCGAATCTCTAGGATGGTCGCCATGGCAGACCTAACCCGGGACGAAGTGGCCCACCTCGCGATGCTGGCAAGGCTCTCACTCGACGAGGCCGAGCTAGACCGATATGCCGGGCAACTTGATCAAATCCTGCACGCTGTCGCCAGAGTCGGTGAAGTTGCAGCCGACGATGTCAAGCCGATGTCGCATCCCCAACCACTCACCAATGTGTGGCGTGAGGACGTTGTACGACCGGGCGTCGATCGCGATGAAGTCTTGGCTTGCGCTCCAGCCGTTGAGGATGAGCGGTTTCGGGTACCGCGCATTTTGGATGGTGACGAGTAATGGTTGCTGATGTAAACCGCCAGCACCTCACCCGTCGTTCGGCTTCGACACTTGCCGCTGCGATTGCTGACGGCGAAGTCAGCGCCGAGGACGTAACGCGCGAGCACTTGGCGCGTATCGAGGCTGTCGACGGTGATCTCCATGCGTTCCTTCACGTCGATTCCGAAGGCGCGCTAAGCCAGGCGCGGGCAATTGACGAAAAGCGCTCGAACGGTGAACCGCTCGGGCCGCTTGCTGGGGTGCCGGTTGCACTCAAAGATGTATTGGCACAGCGGGGTATTCCCACTACATGCGGTTCTCGAATCCTCGAGGGTTGGCGTCCGCCGTACAACGCGACCGTCGTCTCAAAACTGCTGAACGCCGGTTGCGTCATTTTGGGTAAGACCAACATGGACGAATTCGCGATGGGTTCGTCGACCGAGCACTCTGGTTATGGTCCGACGCGCAACCCGTGGGATCTGGATCGAATCCCTGGCGGATCCGGTGGTGGGTCAGCCGCGGCTGTTGCTGGATTTGAGGCGCCGCTGGCCATCGGCACTGACACCGGTGGGTCCATCCGGCAGCCAGCCTCAGTAACCGGAACAGTCGGCGTCAAACCGACATATGGCGGTGTGTCGCGCTACGGGCTAGTCGCTTTGGCCTCCTCACTTGATCAGGCAGGACCATGCGCGCGTTCGGTTCGGGATGCGGCGCTCTTGCATCAAGTCATCGGCGGATATGACCCACTTGACTCCACGAGTATCGATGCGCCAACTCCCGATATCGTTGCCGCCGCCGATCGAGCAGATCTACGCGGCGTCAAGGTTGGTCTGGTCAAAGAACTCGGCGGCGACGGATATCAAGCCGGTGTTCGTCAGCGTTTTGATGAAGCTGTCGCAAAAATCACCAACCTAGGCGCAGAAGTTGTTGAGGTGTCTTGCCCGAACTTCGAATACGCACTCGCTGCCTACTACTTGATTTTGCCGAGCGAGGCGTCTTCCAACTTGGCTCGATTTGATGGAATGCGATTCGGGTTGCGCGTTGGCGATGACGGTCAGGCAACTGCCGAGGACGTTATGCGTGCCACGCGTGCAGCCGGATTCGGTGATGAGGCAAAGAGGCGCATCATGCTGGGGACATACGCGCTATCGAGCGGCTACTACGACGCGTATTACGGCCAGGCGCAGAAGGTGCGCACGCTGATTGCAAATGACTTTGCTGCGGCTTTTGAAAGTGCAGATGTTTTGATTTCCCCGACCACACCAACAACTGCATTCAAGCTGGGCGAGAAGATTGATGATCCGGTTGCGATGTACCTCAACGATGTTGCAACGATCCCAGTGAACTTGGCAGGCAACTGTGCAATGAGTTTGCCGATAGGCCTGGCGCCCGAAGACGGTTTGCCCGTT